>JAUWRZ010000455.1 GCA_030610325.1 Sulfurimonadaceae bacterium
AAAGCGATCTCGGTCATCTCCATCGTATAGAACTGGTAGGTGTTTCTACCCTCACTTTTGGCTTTATACATCGCGGCGTCCGCATTTCTGACCAGGACCTGTGTACTCTCTCCATCTTGCGGATAGATACTGATCCCCATACTACTGGTGAGATAGAGGGTCTGATCGGAGATCTGCAGGGGCTCCTCCATCGCACTCATGATCTTCTGAGCTACGACTGAAGCCGCTTGCACTCTTGGCAGGTCCTCCATGATGACCATGAGCTCATCACCACCCATCCTTGAGAGCGTGTCCTCTTCACGTACGCTCTCCTGCAAGCGCTGAGCAAAGATCTGCAGGACCTCATCACCGACCTCATGACCCAGCGAGTCATTGATCTGTTTAAAGTGGTCGAGATCGATAAAGAAGACCGCGATCTGTTCACTGTTTCGTTTCGCTTTGTTGATGGCCTGCTCAAGTCGGTCAGTGAAAAGCACTCTGTTGGGAAGGCCGGTCAGGGCATCATGATGTGCCTGATGAGCAAGTGCGTTCTTCTGCTCCGTCAGTCGCTTCTCATCTTCGATCTGCTTCGTCACATCCAGCGCTGTCCCGATCATATGGATCGGTTGGCCCTCACTGTCATAGATGACTTTTCCCATCTCATGCACAAAGTGTACCGTCCCATCTGTGTGGAGTATCTCATGGACCATGTCATAAGGGTCTTTATCACCGGTAAGGTTCTTCTGTATAGCCTGCTCGACCTTATCTCTCTCATTGTTAGAAAGATAACTCAAAAATCGCTCATACGTAGGTCTGAAACTTTGTGGCTCCTCTCCATAAATACGAAAGAGCTCATCGTTCCAAATCAGCTCTCCCGTGATAAGGTCCCAGTTCCAGTTTCCAAGATGCGCGATCTTCTGTGCCTCAGCAAGACTCTCCTCACTCTCTTGAAGTCTGAGTTGAGCCTCTTTATGCTCAGTGACATCCTGAGATATCCAGACGACACCATCTGCTTCCATCTTCTCATTGAGCAGGGGGACTTTTGAAGTCAGAAAATAACCTGTCGAGCCATCATCATGATGTCGACTCTCCTCATAACCGATCTTTGCCCGCTTTGATCGGATGATATCTTTATCGTCCTCATAATACTTCTCAGCCAGCTCTTTTTGGAGTAGCTCCCGATCACTCTTTCCGATCAAAGCCTTATCATCTTTTAGACCGTTCTCCTTAAGAAAAGAGTGATTAGCTCCCTGATAGACAAACTTGCTGTCTTTCCAGGAGATACTCGCCGGTATGGCATCGATGATGGTCTTAATAAGGTTTCGCTCTTTCTCCAGCCGCAAAGTACGATAGACGACCTCATCCTCAAGTCTGACTGTCAGATCATAAAGGTCATCATTTCTTTTTAACAGGTCTTTACGCAATCGGACCGGTTCGACCAGTTTATCTGTCTTTTTCATAAGTTCTAAGAGGTTTATCGGTTTAAGAAGATAACTGTCGACACCCATATTGATAGCACGCAGCAAGAAGTCACTCTCATTATAGGCTGATGTGATGATGATAGGGATATCCTCATCCTCTTCTCTTATCTTTTTGATCATACCAAGACCGTCGAGTCGAGGCATCTGGATATCGGTGATGATGATATCGGGCTGGTTCTTCAGAAACGAAGCCAGACCCTCCTCCCCATTTGTAGCAGTATAGACACGCTTTAGCTTCTTTTTTAAGAAGAACTCTACCTCTTCGAGGATATCCGCTTCATCCTCTACGTAAAGCAGTGTTATCTGATCTAACATCCTTGTTCTCCCTGGAACGGGAGTGAGATGGTAAATCTCGCACCTTCAGCTGTATTCACCACACTGATCGCTCCATTCATATTGTTCTCGATTATCATCTTTGACATATAGAGCCCTATCCCTGTACCGGCATCACGATGTTTCGTGGTAAAGTAGGGTTCAAATATCTTCTGTATGATCTTCTCATCGATCCCTCCGGCATTGTCCTCTATCTCTACGACCACACGCTTATCTATATTGTAGCTTTTTATTCTGACAACTGCTTTATCAGGAGCTGTTATTTGCAGTGCATCTTTGGCATTTGAAAGGATATTTAAGAGTACCTGAGCAAACTCATTGGGATAACCATCAAGCATCAGAGTATCTTCCAGTGTCCGCTCCAGTGCTATAGCATTGTTCTTATAACTCGCCGACACCAACTCTAGCGCGTTATCTATGGCACGGGAGACACTAAAGTTTTCGATCTCCTTGTTGGGTTTGAAGAAGTCTCTGAAATCGTCGATGGTCTTGGACATGCTCTGCATCAGCTTCTGCCCTTTTTCCATCGAACGTTCCATCTGTTCAAGATCTAGCTCGTCTGACTCAAAAGAGTAGTAGAGGTTCT
>JAUWRZ010000216.1 GCA_030610325.1 Sulfurimonadaceae bacterium
CACAGGCCTGTAAAAGTTTCTATTATCATAGTGAGAACGAATTGACCTTGGCCGAGGGAGTGATCTATGATACTGAACAGTTCAGCTTGAAACAAGATGGTAACAATATCGAACTCAGTAAGACAGAGAAAGAGATATTGGGGGTCTTGTTACGACATCAGGATCAGGTCGTCTCTATCGGCATGTTTCAAGATGAGATCTGGGGTGAGTACGTCGATCCAGCAAATATCCGTGTACAGATCAACAACTTGCGTAAAAAACTTCCCAAAGAGGTCATAAAAAATCGTCGAGGTCTGGGATACATCATTGAAAGATAGCCAATATGCATTGAAAAATGCGTTCCTATATACATTTTTGGTCGGACTTATCTTGTTGGCACCACTCTATGTCTATACGGTCTATATGAAAAGCATCTATGAGATCCAAAACGAGTTGTTGCTGAAGCAGCGATCATCTTTGATCTTAAGTGCGATGGAGGAGTTCGATGAGACGCGGGAGGACTCTTTTGAATATCCACGCTTCAAAAGTATAGAGTCAGGACTCTATGATCTGCATTTTGGGCCTATATTCACTTTGATCAAAAGGCCGATGTCTAAGTTCTCTCAGGGCTATCATATCTATGATGATCATGCCTATCTCATCGTCCCTCTACCTGATCAGCGTTATTTTGGTGCAGATTATATCATCATCGCCAATACCTTGTCTTACGCTTCTGTGTATCAAAAAGTGAGTATGATATTGCTATTTATAGTCATACTGGTCTTTATCCTCTCCTTTGTCTTTTTGAATCTCTTTTCGCGTCCATTCAAACGGGTCAATGAAAAACTGGATAATTTCATCAAAGACTCTATGCACGAGATAAACACCCCTTTGAGCATCATCAATGTGAACATCGATCTATATGACCAACGACATGAGAGCAGTAAATATCTGCAGCGGATAAAGGCGGCAACAAAGACACTGTCAAATATCTACAATGATATGGATTATCTGATAAAGAACCAAAAACTGGATTTCGTCTATGAAGCGATCGATCTGAAAGCGTTTCTGGCAGAACGGGTCTCCTACTTCGATGAGGTCGCAGCGATGAAGAACATCGTGATATTCTCTGAGTTGGATGCCGATAGGGATCTCTTTTTCAATCCAACACAACTGCAACGTATCATCGATAACAATCTTTCCAATGCGATAAAGTACTCTTATGAGGAGAGTAGTATCGAGGTCACATTAAAGCAGGAGAAGTCGGGTCTTAAGCTGATGTTTAAAGATCACGGCCCTGGTATAGCCGATAGTAAAAAGATCTTTGAACGTTATTATCGGGAAGAGACCGGTAAAAGCGGTTTTGGTATCGGTCTCAATATCGTCAAGTCTATTATGGATGAGGCAGGGATAGAGCTGCAAGTCATCTCAAAGATCAAAGAAGGCAGTACGTTTATCTACACATTCCCTCCCTCTCTTCTCATCAATAAGCATTCTAAATTATAATAATAAGAAATTCTTTTTATATTAGTTAATTTTATACATCTTTCTCACTATTTTTACATTATCTTTACATTAGGACGTTACTATTCTCTCAGTTAAACAGAGGAGGGTGACATATGAGGAAGTCATTATTTATGATGATCACAGTAGGTGTGACATTGGCAAGTGCAGCGGACCTGCGCAGTGCGATAGAAGTACCAGATGCAAGTGCGATCATCGCTAAAGACCTTTTGGGACCGGCAAAGAAGTTTACGATGCCAAAAGGGTGTATTAGTGACGATAAGGAAGCTATTGCGAGAGGCTCGTTTATCTTCCATAATCTTAATGGAAAAAAGGCAAAAGAGAATCCGCCAAAAGGATTGAGTAGAAAAGGTGCTGACGGTAAAGAGAAGCAGTATGGCAACTGTGTGGCATGCCATAACATTGAAGGTGCCAAAGGGGGTGGAAATGTCGGTCCTGATCTGACAAACTACAACGAGTTTTTCATGAAGACAGGGGTACGTGACAATAAATTTGTCTATCAGAAGATCGCGGACCCGCGTATTGATAATCCAGATACGCATATGACGGTCAACCTGACAACAGGACTCTTCACAGAACGTGAGATCTGTGATATCACATCATACATAGTATCGATCAAGAAATAAGGGAGAAGATATGCAAAGAAGATCATTTTTAAGAGGTTTAGGTCTAGTCGCAGCTGCTTCAGCAGTCGTCACACCAACTATGCTCATGGGGGCAGAAGCTCCTGCGGGTCCAAATGCATTGAGCATCGATGATGCCATCAAGGCGATCACTGGCGGAAAGAGTGTCGTTGCCTCACCAAAAGTACATATGAAAGCGCCAGAGATCGCAGAAAACGGTGCGGTCGTACCTGTGACGGTGACGGTCGATTCACCGATGACAGATGCCGATCATGTCAAAGCGATACATATCTTCGCGACTAAGAACAGTAATGTACGCTGCGCAGATGTGATGCTGACTCCTGCCAATGGAAAAGCGATGTTCGCCGGTCGTGTAAAGCTTGGGGAGTCACAAGATGTCATGGCTCTTGTCGAGACAAGTACCGGTGAGTTTCTCTCTGCCTCACAGGGTGTGAAAGTGACGATCGGTGGATGTGGTTGATCCTCTCTTCCATAGGTATACAGGTAAGCAGATAGTAATAAAAAAAAGAAAGAGATAAAAAGGAAATATTATGGGAAAAAGAAAATCACTGATCAAGATCAAGCCTAAAAAATATAAGAGTGGTGAGATAGTCAAAGTCAGCTTTATGGTGATGCATCCGATGGAGACAGGTCTTCGTAAAGATAAGAAGACAGGAAAGATCGTTCCGGCACATTACATCAATGAAGTGAAGTTCATGTTTGATGATAAGGTCTTTACGACGATGAAGACCTGGGAGTCACTCTCGACAAACCCGGTCTTTACGATCAATTTCAAAGTGCCTGGAAAAGGTGAACTCAAAGTCGTTTATACCGATACTCAAGGTGAAGTAAACGAGAAAAGCAAGAAAATAAAACCAAAAGGCTAAGCGAGGGTAGCTAAGAAGATAGTGCTTGCAGCGGCTCTTGTCGGTGTATTGGCTTTTGGAGGGGAGCAGTTCGCGATGAGTGATGCGGACCGCGCGATGTATGCAGAGATGCTGGAGAACAATCCGGCAGATATGGATGTGGAAAGTGGCAGTGAACTGCTTGATGAGTATGCTGATGGTGATGAGGGTCTGGCAAAGTTCCTGGGAGTGAGTGAAGACGCACTTCCAGCCTATATAGCAGGTTTTCCCCGGTATATAGAAAAGCTGGGCATGGTAGTAGGACTGGGACAGACCTTACAGGCTCTGATGGCAGACAATGGTCACAAGCCTTTGGCTCTAAAGAGTGAGGATATGTTCTCTATGCTGGCCTATACAAAGTCGATCGCTAACGGTGAGAACATCAATATCGATGTGAAGGCGAACAAGCAGATGAAAGAGGCTTATGCCCTTGGTGATGAAGTGTTCAATACGGAACGTGGTGGACGTGGCCTTTCGTGCATGAGTTGTCATTCTCCGGATGTGATCGGAACGATCTTACGAACACAGCCGCTTCCGGATCTTGGATCTAAAGAGAATAAAACGGCGGCAACCTGGCCGGCATACCGTATGACAAAATCATCCATGAGAACACTTCAAAGACGTTTTCAAGGCTGTATGAACAATGCATTATTAGCAGTGATCCCACTCGGTTCCAAAGAGATGGTCGCACTGGAAGTCTACGTGACAGAAAAAGCAAAAGGCCGTGAGATCGCTATCCCCGGTCTGAAACGGTAAAGGTAGATCATGGATATCTCAAGAAGAGACTTTATGCAGATAGCAGCAGCCTTGGGACTGGTCACAGTCGCTAATGGCTTTGCGCAGACAGTAGATGGTAAGAGTCCGGCGAATATCTCGCTCAAAGACCTGTATGATTTTGATGCCAAGGGTAAGCTGACGCTGCTTCATATGTGTGATATTCATGCACATATCAAGCCACTTTACTGGAGGGAACCCTCTACGCTTATCTCGGCACCAAACCTTGTGGGCACACCGGGCTTTTTATGCGGTGAGTCCTTTGCCAAACATTATGGTCTGGAGCCAAGTTCACTCGATGCCTATTTTGACACGCACATGGACTTTGAAGCCCTGGCAAAGAAGTTCGGAAAGATGGGCGGTATTGCCCATATGAAGACGCTTGTCAACGAGGTCAAACGTGAACGTGGCAATGAAAATGTCCTTTTCCTTGATTCTGGTGATACATGGCAGGGAACGGGAGTCGCGCTTAAGACCCGCGGTGAAGCGATCGTGAAAGCGCAGAACTACCTTGGCATTGATGTGATGGTCGGCCACTGGGAATTTACGTATGGCAAAGAGCGTGTTAAAGAGCTCATCGGGATGCTGGATGCGAAATTTGTTTCTCAAAATGTCATCGGTGACGATCCGTTTGCAGATGAGTATGAAGAGCTGATATTTGAGCCCTATACCATCGAAGAGCGTGGCGATGCGAAGATCGGGATCATCGGTCAGTCCTTCCCATTTACTTCAACGGCGAACCCTAAAGAGTTTACGGAGGGGTGGAGTTTTGGTCTGCGTCTGGATACAC
>JAUWRZ010000419.1 GCA_030610325.1 Sulfurimonadaceae bacterium
AGAAAGGTACGGCTATATCCAGATTAAGCAGATCTTTTATTACGGCATCTCTTCTGCTGGCTCTTGGCCTTGCAGCCATTATCAGCGATGCCTTGATGTTTGAGCACACCTCAGATGTAGCGGATTTTTCCGCGCTCACCAGGGTCCCTGGTCCTGCACTCTCAGTACACTATTTTGAGCCACGGGTGCGTGCTTACAAAGATTTCTCGAACACACTCTATCCCGATATGACTCCGATCGACTATATGGATTTTGTCTATGCCCAATAATGCCTTCATCAACTTCCTCTTTCTGCTGATCTATCGGCATCGTGTCAAACACAGTGCGATATTTATCATCTCGACACTTATCGTCATGCTGTTTAGTTCAGTGATGTTGCTCTCAAATGCTTTACAAGATGAGATATCTCTGACGCTTTCAGGCCAGCCAGACATCATCGTTCAGAAGATACGTTCCGGTAAAGCGGTCGATACTCCTATGGAGTGGGCAGATGGCTTTAGTGAGATCCGTGGCATCAAGAGTGCGGTGCCAAGAGTCTTTGGCCGGTACTTCTATGAACCTAACGGCTACTACTTCACGATCGTCGGC
The DNA here is from genome assembly GCA_030610325.1 of Sulfurimonadaceae bacterium. Classification (GTDB taxonomy): domain Bacteria; phylum Campylobacterota; class Campylobacteria; order Campylobacterales; family Sulfurimonadaceae; genus BB26. Next base: position 589 of record JAUWRZ010000419.1, read on the forward strand.
ATCGACCCGTTTGATGTACAGGCTACAGATGCTCTGGAGAGACTGGTAGAGGGGCTCGATGTCAAAGCGTTCCTAAGCGAAGACAGTATGATCATCGGAAGTGGTGTCAAAAGCTTTTTAGCAAAGTACCACTACTTTGATCATTATGATTTTCGACCGCCGCATGGAGGCCGTGAGAAGGTCGCCATCTATGACAGCTTTCCCACAGAGAGTGATATTGTCAGCAATGATATAGTCATCATGGAGATAGATCTTGCAAAGAGGATACTGGGTATCGATGAGGAGATGTCGACAGATATCATCCTTAATGTCCCTAATGAGCTTGAACATGACAATGTGATGGTCAAACTTATCTTGCAACACTACGATATTCGGGTGATCCAGAGAGATGAGATCGAAAAGGGGTATAAGAACCTTTTTAACTACAAAGGCGGTCTCTTCTTGCTGTTATATATGATCATACTTGTCACCTTCGTGCTGATCCTCTATCAGCGCTACTCGATGATAAGCAGTGCGGACAGAAGAGAGATAGGGATACTGCGCGCGGTGGGTTGGAGTATCAAAGATGTCATCAAGCTCAAAGTGATGGAGAGTCTTTTTGTCGCGTTGTTTGCTTTTGGACTGGGTCTTCTTCTCGCCTATGTCTATGTCTTCTTCTTCGATGCACCGCTGCTGGGATCACTCTTTTTTGGTCAGGGTAACCTTTCTGGTGATCTGAAGCTGGGCAGAAGCATCGACTTTGGTCTGCTTAGTATGCTGTTTCTCTTCTTTATCGTACCCTTCATAGCGGCGGTACTGGTCCCGGTCTGGAAGATAGCAGTAGTCGATCCTGTGGAGGCGATGAAGTGAGTCGAACGATCATTAAAGTAGAGGCGTTGAACAAGATCTACAATGAGAAAGCAGATAACGCTTTTTATGCGCTGAGTGATATAGAGCTGAGTGTAAAAGCGGGTGAGCTTATCATCCTTAAAGGGGTCAGCGGCAGTGGAAAGTCTACGCTTCTGGCTATCATCGGTGCTTTAAGCAAGCCTACAAGCGGAAGTGTGGAGGTCGATGGTCAAAACGTCGCTAAACTGCCAGATCTTCACTCTTCGGCGTTTAGAGCTGCGACCATTGGTTTTATCTTTCAGTCTTTCGATCTCTTTGATGAACTCGATGTCCATGACAACGTGGCACTACCTCTGGTCCACACCGGCCTTTCTCAAAAAGAGATCGACAAAAAAGCAGCGATCGCGATGGAGCTGGCTCATATCTCTCATAAGCGAGCTCAGCGTGTGAGGGACCTCTCCGGTGGGGAGAAGCAGCGATGCGCCATTGCCAGAGCTTTGGTGAACGAACCGAAGATCATTCTCTGTGATGAACCTACAGCCAACCTTGACCGTGATAATGCGCTTAAGTTCATAGAGACCTTAAAGACGTTGAAGGCTCTGGGTAAGACCGTACTGGTGGCAACACATGACACCCTTTTTGAGGAACTCGATATCACGGACACGATGGTGTACATCGAGAATGGGAAGATCGTAGGCTGATGATATTTCTCTCCAATGAAGTGGTCGTATTCCTTTTTATCGAAGCGGTACTGCTGCTTTTGATGTCTATTGCTTTTGTCAATACGCTTGGTATCTTACGGCGATGGGACTTTGGTTCGACCTTCTCTTTGCAGTATAAGCTGGAGAAACGTGCCTACCTGGTCGTACTTATCATCTTGTTTACCTTGGGCTTTAAGGTCCTGCAGCTCCCTTTTTTCAGTTTTACCATCGACAAGCTTTCTGCGATCGTACCCGGTGCGATGTGTGGGGCGGGGGTGATCACGGCCAATGAGTATGGCCCGCTGCTGATGAGCCTGAAAGTGGTCATCTTATTTCTGACCGGCATCTGGCTGATACTCAATGATGAGGACCTACGTGCGAAAGAGTACCCCTATTTTAAAGCCAAGTTCTGGTTTTTTACCATCATCTTTCTCTTTGTCGTCATAGAGTCACTCCTGGATGTGCTCTATCTGGCGAACATATCGATACTCAGTCCTGTCGCATGCTGCTCGACTATCTATGGTGTGGTAGG
>JAUWRZ010000343.1 GCA_030610325.1 Sulfurimonadaceae bacterium
GGCTTCAAGGCGACGAAGAAGCTCTTTGAACATGTTCTCATGTTCGACCTCTATCTTACCTATGTTCTTAAAGAGTGTAGCTGCTTCGCGGTGGCCCTCCTCTTTTGCGATAGTAGAGAAGTCAGGGTACATGGTGATGTTCTCATAACTCTCTCCTGCCATTGCCTCTTTAAGGTTCTCGGCTGTATCACCAAATGCCTTGCCTTCCATCATCGTATTATGAAGCGCAAGTTCAAGTTTGGCATGGACCTTTTCGTTGTTTGCTGCGCGCTGGAAATGTTCGGCAATATCGCGAAGACCCTCTTTTTGGGCTATTTTGGCAAAATACTCATATTTGTTACGTGCCTGAGATTCACCGGCAAAAGCCTTGAGCAGATTGACAGCGGTAAGGTTCTCTGTAATACACTCCATCGCCTGGCCACAGCAGTGTAGTTCACCACCACCTACGTTTTGTACTTCTACTTCGTTCCCGCATTTATTACAGCGGTAAGTCTGATACTGTTTCATCGCTCTTGCCTCCAAAGGATAATTTTTATCTACAGATAATTATAAGCAATAATTACTTAAAGGAAAATAATTATCTTCTGCATACGACTGCTGTTTAATGACAACGTACTATAATTATAAGAATATTATATGATTTACTTCCTAACAGCAGGTAGGAGAGTCAGAGAAACAGGTACTAATCATGAAAGATAATCTGGAACTACTAAAGTCCTATCAACTCAAGATCACGCCACAGCGGATCGCCATCGTAGAAGAGCTGGCAAGTCATGGGCATCTAAGTATTGAAGACCTTTATCAGGGGTTACTGGAGCGTTTTCCTACTATCTCCTTGGCGACAGTCTATAAGAACATCAATGCCATGGAAGAGAAAGCGTTTGTCCAGGAGGTGAAGATCCCTGAGCAAAAATCAAAATATGAGCTGACGAAGGCCAATCATGCTCATGTCGTCTGCCAGGAGTGTAAAAAGGTAGAGGATGTCGTAGTCAGTACAAAGGTGATACTTGATGAGGTAAAAGATGTCAGTCACTACCAGATAGACAGAGATGATCTCGTCTTTACAGGACTCTGTCCGGAGTGTGTGGTAAGACAGAGTGCATAAGCTTGACTCTTTTTCCTCAAACGACGCTGCTGCACGATGTCTCTTAGACTCTATGACCCGCTTGTAGATCGATCTCTCCCATGCAGCAGATAACCTGGCGTTCGCTTTTAGAAGAGACAAGACCTTTCCGTAAGAAAATAGTCATCGGGCAGAGTATCGCTCTACTGGCAGTGCTGATCAGTCTGCCTATCCCGTTGATGTTCCCACTGCTTATCGATCAGGTCCTGCTGGAGAAGCCGGCATGGCTGGTCGGTACGATGGAGCAGCTTTTCCATCCGGATGAGCCCTACGTCTATATAATCATCATCTTGTTGACGACACTGCTGCTTAGGTTTAGTTTCTTCTCACTCAATGTCGTACAGGCAAGACTTTTCACTATCATCTCGAAAACGGTCATCTTCACTATCCGAAAAAAGATCCTGGAGCATCTTAAAAGGGTCTCTGTCGCCGAATACGAAGCACTTGGCGGAGGAGGGGTCAGTTCGAAACTGGTGACTGATATCGACACAGTCGATGCGTTCATCGGTGTCAGCATCGGGCGCTTTATCGTCTCATCGCTCTCTATGATCGGGATCGCGACGATACTGCTGATCATCAACTGGAAGCTGGGTCTGATGATCCTCATCATCAACCCGATCGTCGTGACTTTGACCGTGATGCTGGGACGACGTATACGCAAGCTCAAACGTAAAGAGAACCGTAAGATCGAGGAGTTCCAAAACCAGCTTGCCGAGACACTGGACCTTTTTGTCCAGATCCGCACACACAATCAGGAGGAGCGTTACATCGCTTCCATGATAGATAATGCTGACTCCATCAAAAAAGCCTCAAGTGATTTCAGCTGGAAAAGTGAGGCGGCAGGGCAGTTCTCCGGCTTTATCTTCCTCTCGGGTTTTGAGCTTTTCAGAGCTTCGGCAATGATAATGGTGCTCTTCTCCTCACTTAGTATAGGTGAGATGTTCGCTGTGATGGGTTATCTCTGGTTTATGGTGACACCGCTGCAGGATATCTTGCAGATCGTCTTCTCCTACCAAAACGCTACCAGTGCACTTGAACGGCTTAATGCACTGCTGGCTCTTAAACGTGAACCTGAGTATCCGCATGAAGCCAACCCTTTTGATGGTGCTGACGCCAATACGATAGAGCTGGAGCATGTCTGTTTCTCTTATCAGGATAAAGAGGTCCTGCATGATATCAGCATACAGATACCCAAAGGCAAGACGGTAGCGCTTCTGGGGCCGAGTGGCAGTGGAAAGACGACACTCGCACATGTGATCTTGGGTCTCTACGCTACATCCTCAGGTGAGATCAAGATCGATGGTATCCCTATCACCAAGATCGGTCTTGACCGGCTTCGTGAGCATATCTCACTTGTCCTTCAGACACCGAGGATGTTCAATGATACCCTTCGGCACAACCTGACACTTGGACGGACTATCTCTGATGCATCACTATATGAAGCGCTGCATATAGCGCAGCTTGGGGGAGTGGTCGAAAAACTGACAGAAGGCTTGGATACCCGTATTGGTAAAGAGGGTATCCGCCTCTCCGGTGGTGAACGTCAGCGTCTTGCTATCGCAAGGATGCTCGTCTCGGAACCCAATGTCATTATCCTTGATGAGTCGACATAAGCGTTAGATATCCATACAGAGAACGATCTCTTCTCCTCCCTTCGGAGCTTTTTAGAAGATAAGACCATGCTCATCATCGCGCACCGTCTCAGTACCATCGAACATGCCGATCTCATCTATGTACTTAAAGAGGGAGAGATCATCGAGTCAGGGTCACCTGCCGAACTTTTGGGACAAGGTGGTCACTATCACGCTTTTGTCAAAGAGCAGAGCAGACGCTGATCAGATAGGAGTGACAGACTCCTAGATCTTCTTGACATGAAAGATGTCGACAAGGCTCAACTCCTTGAGGATGTTATAAAGACGCTCATCGCCTACTTGCATAGAGACAGCGATACCATCTTTTTGAACGATCTTATTGATATAGCCTATGACCGATGAAGTCATAGAGATCGAGTCTCTGATAAGGAAGTCTATCTTAGTGTGAGAGTCTACCATGGTATCTA
>JAUWRZ010000385.1 GCA_030610325.1 Sulfurimonadaceae bacterium
TCAGAGTGTTTTCAACGTACCTTATAACAAACCTATTCCTATGAAAGACGGCTCGACATCTGTTGTCAAGCTTGCTGAGACATTGGAAGGAGCACACGCCTCTGCGCTTGAAGAAGCAAAGCTGGTCACTGCTGATATGAAGAACCAAGATGTCAAAGATGCGGTTGCAAACGGTCAGATTCCTGAGATCGTCGCGCTTATCGCATATATGAACAGTCTGAAGTAGAGAAGGTCCAAAGTGGATATTGCTGACATTCAGGCTTATGCCTACTTCTTCTTCACAGGCTTTTTGGTACTTGTACTCTATGGGTACATCTACCATCTCTATAGCAGTGAACGAAAAGGGGAGCGTGACTATGAAAAATATGGTGATATCGCTTTAAATGATGAGGGTACCGATAAACCGGTAGAAACGGTCTCAAAAGACGAGACTGAAAAAAAGGAGGCATAAATGAATAAGTTGATGCTTTGGGGAGTTATCATCACCGTAGCGATGCTTGGCTTTACTTGGATGGCTGTTGGCGGTTCAAAAGGCGGCATGGGTGAAGATATTGTCAATCAACTTGCAGTAGCAGGTGCAGTAGTACTGGTACTCATAACGGTTTTTGTAGTTGTCAAGTATGTCAAACAGATGCAATCAGATACCGCGACTGGTGAGCTTGCAGATGAGAACTGGGATGGTATCGGCGAGTATAAGAACGAACTGCCTATGGGTTGGGCTGTTACTTTCTTGCTGAGTATGATCTGGGCAATGTGGTATATGATCTGGGGTTATCCAGTAGACGGATACTCACAGATCGGCGAGTATAATGAAGCTGTGGAAGAGCATGATGCGAAGTTCAAGTCGCAGTATGCAGACATCACTGGCGATCGTCTGGTCGAGATGGGTGAATCTGTCTATCTTGCAGAGTGTAAAGTATGTCACGGTCTGACTGCAGACGGTATTGACGGAAAAGCTGCTGATCTCAATGTACGTATTGAAGAGATATCTGTCAAGCATGTAGTCGAAAATGGTTCTGAGACATTGGGCTATGGAGCTCCGATGCCAGATCGTAACGGTCTTTTCAATGCTACGACAGGTGCTTTGATCACAGATGCTGAGATAGCTACTGTTTCCAAGTATGTAGCAGATGGTATGAAGGGTGATGGTGCAGAGATCTTTGCAGGTACTTGTGCCGCATGTCACGGTGGAAATGGTGAAGGTATGGAGTTTGTCGCTCCGGATATCGCAACATTCACATCGGCTTTTGTAGCTACTGTACTAAACAATGGTAAAAAAGGTGCTATCGGCGTTATGCCTAAGTTCGACAGACTGAACGATAAGCAAAAAGAAGCTGTAGGCGCTTATATCGCCAACATCAGTAAGTAAGGAGCATTTATGAGCCAAGAAAATTGGACTAACTCTAATAGAAGTGTCTTCTGTAGACTTGATGGAATGCTTGGTATGGTCATCGCAACACTCTTGTTACTGAGTATTCTTGCAGGACTTACTATGTGGGCTATTGGTGTACAACAAGGCAGTGCTGATAATTATTATCAGATCGAAGATGAGCAGAGCATCAGGATGAATAGCGTTGATAACGTTAAACATCTTGACTGGTCTAAATAAGGAGCGCCGGATGGATAAGATACTTTCATGGGGCCTGGTCATCATGGCTGCATATACATTATGGGCAGTGTTGACACCTAACCACCTGTACGTCGGTTGATTAATTGACGTTCGTTAGAGGGCTGGTGGCCCTCACCCTCACCCTGTTTTTTTCCACGACACTTTTTGCAGAATATTTATATAAAGATGAAGTCGTCAGTAATCCGGATTTTACTGAGCAGATCGACGCTATAGGTAATGAACTTTTCGAGACTACCGGTATCGGCCTCTATCTGGTGATGATACGTGAACTCGAGAACAACCAGACCATAGCAGAGTACGAACTTGAGTTGTCTAAAGAGTTAAAAGAGCCATTTGTCATACTTAGCTTCTCCGAATTAGATAAACAAGTCGACATCCTGGCACATCCGACATCTTTATATAACGATTTTGACAAAAAACAGATATTGAGTCCAAACGGGACTTTTATAGGTGCAGTCATCAGTTCGTTTATGTTTGGTAGAAGTTTCGATGAGATAAAAGAGCTTATGAGTAATTACGGTGGGACCATCCTGCCTGTGATCTCGCAAAAAGTAAAGACTGAGAACATAGTCTCAAAATACTCTGCCGGACTCTTTAACGGCTATAGTGACCTTGCTGAACAGTTAGCGGCATCTAAAGGCGTAGAACTTAAAAAAGCAGCAGGTAGTGGAAGTAAGGATTTTATAGACCTCTTACGTTTAGTCTTTTATGGGACAATCCTCTACGCAATAGCGATGTATTTCAAACAGAGATATTTTAGAAAGAAGAGAGAGAATGAGCAAGAAGAATAAAGCGTTGTATTGGCCTTATGCCATCACTGTCTCTATACTGTTGATAGTCGCTGCTTCAGTAGCTACGATCATGGTAGCACTGGAGAACCCGGTGCAGATGAGTGATCATAATATGCAGGAATATCATGATTATGATAACAATGTAAATAGTTTTATTGTTGCGAAGATAGAGTTCGACAAACGTTATGATATCGACTACATCAGTGAAAGTCTAGATCAGGATAGAGCTGTTGTCGTCTACAAAGTGACTGATAAAGAACAAAACGCTGTCGATGATGCGAATATCAAACTGATCATAACACATCCGGGACATAATGATCTGGACATCATACTTGAAGACCCAAAGATAGAAGCGGGTGTCTACACCTTTAAAGAGGTCAAAATAGCAAATCCGGGACGATGGAACCTTATGGCTCATGTCGTCATCGGTGACCATGAGCGCTATTACAA
>JAUWRZ010000123.1 GCA_030610325.1 Sulfurimonadaceae bacterium
CGAAGGACTTGAAAGGAAGAAGACATCTTTTACTGATGTCTTACTGCTTAGAAACTATATTTCAGACCTGCATTATAATAGGTCGCATTGAAGCTGTCTTGTTGGTCGTAGTAGTTTAGACCTGCATTGACACTTACTGCCTGTGAGATCTTGTAGGTAGCGTTGATCTTGTACCCCACTGCTTCAAAGGCACGCATCCGCTCATCACTTGAAGCATGCTCCTCATCACTGAAATAACCTGCATCATAGAACTCTGCTTCACTTTGTGTATAGAAGCGCACTCCTGCTCCAAAGAGCCATGACTTCCCAAGTGCATAGTAGAGCTCACTACTGAGGGTATGAGACATGATGTCCCAATCATCACTATAGAAACGGTAGCGGTTATTGGAGCTTAGCCGGTCAGTCAAGGCCACTGTGTATTGTAATGTAGCACCATACGCGACTCTTTTATCTGGTTTACTCTCCGCGACGACATCGACTATGGACGAGTTTGGCCCAGTCTCTCTGACGACGTTCATGTAAGGATTACTCAAATAGCCATCCTCACCGATATAGAACAACGACGCTTTGGCCAATGAGTCCTGATCGATGATCTGCGTGAAGCCGACCTCGGTACTGATGACATCAATATCACTGGTCATGCCACTGGCACCGCTGCTGCCATCACAGGCACTGTTCTCGATGCACACCACATCAACACTGTTCGCCTGATAAGAGAGGCCAAAAGAGAGCGACTGGTTCTTATTTGCACCAAGATAGTGCAGATATTCAGCCGAGACTTCACGAGCCTCATAATCGTTCTCATGCGAGTAGTTCAATCCGAGCTTCAACTCATCTCTGGAAGCAAAACGAGTCGTGAGAAGCGCGTTGATGGCCACCCTCTTATCATCATACTCGACATTATCATACTTGACATCGTCTTTATGGATACCTTTTTCTCTGGAGTAGGCAGAGGCACCACTTGTCGAGTCATACCATGTCGGACTGGCACCACTGACACTGTCTGTGGTCAATCCGACTTTCAGGTTGTAGTCTACTCCGAGATCTTTACTGATCTCGATCGACGGGGAGGAGATAGAGGTCCGGTCATCGCTCTCATCATACTGCAAGAACTGCACACTGACGTAATCCTCTGCCGCCAGTGAGGATGCCAGGAGAAGCGAACAGGTGACTATGGAGAGTCTGGTCTTCAGTTGCATCCGCAACCTCCTCCGGCAACACCACCGCCGCCTTTAGATCCTTCTTTGGAGAAGAAGATGTGGTTCTCGAACTTTGTGAAGAGCGTGTTCCCCGCATTGTCTTGCATCCTATCGTTCGCCAGGGTCTCTTTCTCCCACGGTTGGACATCTTTTATGCTGCAGCCACTAAGCACAAACAGCGATATCATAATCAAAGCAGTTCGCATCATCTTTTCAGCCTTTCAAGGTCGGCCATGATGACCTCATCGATATCATCGACTGCCCCGTAGATCACCTCGACCACTTTTTTATCCTGGATGTAAAAGAGTGCTGGCATCCCGATAGGCTTGAACTCTTTTATGATCTCGTTCTCAGGGTCGTTGATGACCCTAAACGTCAAAGCCTCTTTTGCTATCAGCTCTTTTTGAAACGCCAACGCGTTCTCGATCTTCTTATCTACATCTATGCCTATGATCTCTACCTGAGCCGGATCGACCTTTTGATGGACCTGTGAGATATAGGGGATCTCCTTCTCACATGAGTTACACCAGGAAGCAAAGAAATCTATGACGTAGATCTTCTCCGTTTTGATGCCCAGTCTATCCTGAATCTCCTGGCTGAGCATGTCACCTTTCTCATAACCAAACAGTAGAGAGGTTAAGAACAGTATAAGTATTAAAGGTCGCATTGGTCTCCTTTTGATAGGTATTTATGACAATAGAGAACAACTCTCGTCATACTCTTTAGTCCTCTATTGTGATGACGTTTGGTGCGTCATATCTTAGCTCACCATCTCTGGCATGACAGAAGTTACAGTTAAAATACTCGGCACCTTCATGGTAATAACCAACGGAACTCACTACAGCACTTCCAGCCTCATCGACTACGACAGCTTTAAAGTTCTTGCCTACGATACTTTCTAGAGGTATATTGAAGTTCTCACCTTCGCCTTTTCTGATGTTGGCCAGAAGTGACGCACTTCCATCTTCAAACTCAAATCTTATGTTGTGGCCTGATGCTGACGCCGTACCGGCTTTATCCTCATAGATCTTACCGCCTGCGAAGCTATGACATACTGAACAGAAACGTCCATGACAGTGTCCGCCATCTTTGGAGTTGATATCGGCTATATCCGGATCAGGCTCATTGGTCAGGTTTTTCAGACTGTTCTCTTTGTTCAGGTTCACCAAGAAGGCATCCCCTCTGAAGTTCAAGTCGTTCTTGGCATAGATGATGACATTACCTTCACTGTCTACCATCTCATCGACATAGCGACTGTTTTGCATGAACGTCTGAAAGTTGTACGTCGCGATCGTCCCTAGTGTCAGACCATCTTCAAGAGGCTTTGTCGGGTCTATCGCTTTTAGCGTCCCACCACCATAATTGTCAGTATTGTCGACTCTGATGTAGGCATATGGAGTATATTTATAGGTCGATCCAAAGTTCAGGCTACCATCTTTTGCAGCGGTGATCGCTGACCAGAAACTGTCCTCTCTACACTCTTTTTTCCCATCTTCAAGTTTACAGGCACTGAAGGTCGTATCACCGGTCTGAGTATCGAGACTATAGGTCGTGTAGAGGTAGTGGTCACCTATTCCCATATTGAACGGATATTTCTGTCCTCTGGTCTTTGTAGTCACCGAGATCTCGATAGCTGCTGTGCTAATACTGCCATCTTTCATAACGGCATGCATCTGATCATCGCCACCATAGATCACCATGTCGTCAGTAAAGGCTCTGAACCCTTCAGCCTTTCCATCCGTTGAGATCTGCTTGACAGTCCCGTCAAGATCGACACGCGAGATGTTGCCGTTCTCGACAAAATAGATACTCTCACCATTGAGTTCATAAGGGGTACTGTGTCCCACTTTCTCCGGCAGCGTCACACCCGCCAACTTCGTCATGCTGTTATCTGACTTGTCCAGTACATATGGTTCATCACTGATGGACATGACACTCTTGAGGGTACCGCCTACATCTCCGAGGAAGATCGGCTCAGAATCGACATCGGCTATCTTCGTACATGTCGCCATATCTGTCGTACACTCCTCAAGGCTCGAGACATTGGAGTCATAGACCACATATCCATCCGCCGCAGCTCCGTATTCCGGATACGTGAGTGTCAGAAGCGTCTTATCATCAAAAGCGACTGCAGCGTCACTACCTGACATCTCTGGTGCGATAAGCAGTGTGGACTCATCGGCACTCTGGACTGTCAGGTACTGTTTTGAACCCAGGTAATCAAGCCTTTGATAACTGTGACTTCCGCCACGCCCGGTCCCTGTAATATTTGACTCCGCACTGTTTGCCACCTCTTCTGCAGCACCACTGCCTTTTTTCAGTACTATCTTATAAGGGTTGGCGCCTGAGACATAACTCAGCGTATCTGCATAGAGATCCTTATAGTTGTTATCTGCATCGTAAGTGAACGTCGTCGTGACCACCGGATAATCGACATCGAGTACATCATTGGAGGCAAGTACTGCATCGGTATCACCCGTATCGATGACCCTGACATTTTTTAGACTGCCAAGTCCTGCATGTTTAGAGTTACCATAGAACAGATGACTTTGTGTACCGCTTTGCGCTGCGAGGATATTTACCTCTGTTGCACTCCCCTCATCTGATGCACTATCATCACCGACTGCAGGAGAGCTGCTACTACTGCTTCCACCACATCCACTGAGTACGACTATCCCTATTGCTACCATTGATAATCTGAGTAGATCTTTTTTCATTTTTCATCCCTTATAATAAAGATTTTGATGAATTATAAAATTAGAGTGTTACATTTATGTTAATTTCAGATTTAGGAGGTAAATCTCGTCTATTTGCTGTTTCAGCACCTATCTTATTGCATTTCATACTCACAATAATAAACTGATCCTATATATCAGAGCTTATCTGAAGGAGAGGAGAGCATACCCTGAGCAGGCAGATCTCTTGTCAAGTATAGAAGGTGGGACAATGCCTTTCAGTCAAGAGGTATTGGTGGGGAAAGTATCAAGTGTCTATAGAGCCCGATCAGCTCTTAAACTCCTCGATCCGTGACTGAAGTGACTGCGCGACCTCGAGAAGTTGCTGAGAGTCTTTTGCGATGGCTTCTGAGTGCGCCTGGTTCTTGTCTGACTGGGTATCTATCTGGTTGATCTTCTCAAGCATCCATTCGGTGATCTCGACCATCTCCAGCGCATCACGATATGAATCTTTTGCTACTGTCACAGAGTGCTGCATCTCCTGTGAGGTCTCATTGATCTTACTGTCTACTTCACTGGTGATCTGTGTAAGTTTTTCCATCCCCTGCGCGTTCTTCTGCATCTTGTCGCTTGCATCATTGATCGACTGGATGATGCTGCTTACACTCATCTCTATCTCATTGAGGCTTTTTTGGGTACGCTCTGCCAATTTTCGGACCTCATCCGCTACAACAGCAAAACCACGTCCGTGTTCACCGGCTCTAGCTGCTTCGATGGCAGCATTAAGAGCAAGAAGGTTGGTCTGATCTGCGATATCTTTTATGACATCAAGTACATCTTTGACCTGATCCGCATCATGCTGTAACTCGCCAAGCTGACTGGCAAGTTCATGTTCTACCTCTGCCGTAGCATCGACCTCATGACCTAACAGGCCTAAAGACTCTTTGGCGATGTTCAGGTTCTCATTTACCTCAGAGATCTTCTTCTCACTCTCCTGCGATATCTCCAGGGTCTTATCAAGTATCTGTTTGACATCCTGACCCTTCCGTGTCGTCTCCTGCACGATGGCACGCTCTTCGTTCACACTCTCACGTATCTCAGATGTCGTACTGGTGATGGTCGAAGCGATCACACTGTTCTCACCACTAAGCGATTTCACCTCAAGGATAGTGTCCTGAACCATAGCAATAAAGTCATTTACCGCGCCTGCAGTCGCTCCAAGCTCGTTCTTTGCACTGCTATCAAGTCGCTGGGTAAGGTCTTTGTCTCCAGAGACAAGTTCCTCGATACGGAGTCTTAGGCGTTCCAGCGGTAACAGTATCTCTTTGGTGAAGAAGAGGTAGGAGGTAGTGATGAACAATAGACCCAGGACCAAAAGACTGATCATGATCGTCTGCTCGTTTCCAGCGATCTGCTCATCGTTCTCTTCAAGTGACATCACGAGGTCCATCACACCCAGGACATCACCGGTCTGAGAGCTGGCATGACACATAAGACAGCGCTCCTCCGCATACAGAGGCTTTATAAGACGTAGGGCATGTCCTCCATCCTCTATCTCGACAGTCATGGCTTTCTTTGTATCAAAGACCTCTCTGATAAGGACATCTTGTGTAAATATTCCAGAGCCATAGTCGTTGATTATCTGCTGCGAACGCGATACACTCAATGCCTTGATACCTTTGATCTCATTTGCCTGCTTGATGATCTCCTCTATCGCCGCGGGATCACCTAAAAGCATCCCGTTTGAGAGTGTCTGAAAAACGGACTGACTGGTAGTCTCAAGTGCACGGTCTGTCGTCTTTGTCGAAAACTGCTCAAAAAGATGACTGGAGTAGAGATAGATACCGATCGTACCTAAGATCGTCAAAAAGACGGTAGAGAAGATAATCCGCGACTTGATGGTATGTAACATGCCAGCTCTCTTTTATAAGGTACCTCTAATAACCCTGTATGTCATCAGGGTTGTTAGAGGTGCCCTATACATTTATTTTACATTTTTTAAGTATATCGCGTATAAGCATAAAAATCAATCATAACGGGAGCTGATAGATGCTGTTTATCAAAAAATGGATAGTCCTGTCTTTGTCGTGAAGAGTTCAAGCGCTTTTGTACCTATGAGAGAGTTACCACGCTCATTGAGTTCCGGTGACCAGACCGCAATACCCATCTTCCCTGGAACAACAGCGACGATACCTCCACCGACACCACTTTTTCCCGGAAGCCCGACATCAAAAGCGAACTCTCCCGAAGCATCATAGTGACCACAGGTAAGCATCACAGCATTGATCCGCCGGGCTTGATGCACAGAAGAAAATACCTTCTGCGTGATAGGGTCGATCCCACCATTTGCCAGATAGAGCATCGCCCTTGAGAGTCCGTTCACATCCATCGTGACCGCACACTGTCTAAAATAGACACTTAAGACATCAGCAGGTTCATGCTCGAAGTTGCCAAAACTCTTCATCAGACTTGCCAGAGAGAGATTTCGGTAGCCATGCCCCATCTCTGATCTCGCGACCTCTTCATCGATCACAATGCTCTCATCATCAGCGACCTCTCTGATAAACGCCAAGATAGTCTCAAAGGTCTCGGCATCATCGCCATAGACTTTTCGTAGAGCATCGACAACGACAATAGCACCAGCGTTGATAAACGGGTTTCGCGGTCGGCCCTCTTCATACTCAAGCTGGAC
>JAUWRZ010000036.1 GCA_030610325.1 Sulfurimonadaceae bacterium
AAAAGAGAAGAGGAAGCCCCTCGATAATGAGAAGCAGGGGAAGTTCTTTGATTAAGACCAGGTGAGCTTTGCTCAAGTAAAAGGGTAGAGAAAGACCTGAGACAGGATACGTCTAGAGTGTCACACCCAAGATCTCCATCATCTGCTTCTTACGCATCTTACGAGCAAAATCGACCACAGAAAAACCTTTGGCATCGATGATGTCCTTGTCCGCACCTTTCTCCAGAAGCAAGAGTACGATATCTTTTCGTCCATAACATACAGCGCACATCAATGGTGTAAAGCCGCTTCTTCGCTGTGTACGGTTTATATCTATCCCGGAAACGACCATCTTAGTGACCAGATCGATAGCACCATAGGTAATAGCATAGTCAAATATACTGACACCTTCATCATCAAAATCATCAAGCTCGGCACCACTCTCTATCAGCAGATCGATCAACTCCGTATCACATTTATATTTTAGTGCCAGAGCAAGTACAGACTCCTCGTTCTCATTATGATCATTGACATCTGCACTATCTCTAAGGTATTGCTTGACTCCGATAAAGTCATTGTTCTGCAACAGGCCGATCCACTTAGTCATATCTTTCCTTATAGTGAGATGCTAAAGGTCCTAGAAATCTCACTCTTTCTTTTAGTTGAAGAAAGTATATCATGACTCATCCCTACAGCTAAAACTGAGATAAATATAACAAATTTCTTTAAGACACCCCAATAGAATGATGAATATGCTAAAATTCCAAAAAAATCAAAAGAGAGTTCATGCAGACCATTGAGACAACAGATGCCTTCAAAGCATTGATAGAGACCATTAAGAGCAAGCCTGGGTACAAAGACCCTGTAGGATTCGGTATTTGCCGTGTAGACCTTGGACAGTTGAACAGTGATAAAGTCTTACAAGCCACCTACCCTGTTCTTAACTGGGATGAGAACTTTGGTAGCGCAGCTATTTTCATAGAAGCATTGGCAGAACAAGGTGTAGAAGTGGATTTCAGTGCTGATGAAGTCGTTTGTAACATCAACCTTGATTTCCTCACAAGCTGTCTAAATGCCTTTACACCTTACTCAGATGAGGCCTATGGTGATGCCCATAAGAACATCCAGGCAGTATCCGCGCTTTATAACCAGGTCAAAGAGAACGGCATGCGTGATGGCGAGTTTCGTGTCGTCTTCATCTTTGAAGACGGTGCATGTCAAAGTGTAGAAGCTACCTACCTGAAGCTTTATGCACTCTCACTGGCAAAAGTCGCACTGCGAAGCATCAACCTTAATGGTGCATTTGGTGCATTGCCAAACGTAGCTTGGTCAGGCGGCACCCCTATAGAGCTTGAGTGGCTGCGTGCCTTTGAGATCGAACTTAAATTTGCCAACGAATACCCACACGTCGATTTTGTCGACAAGTTCCCACGTCTCCTTCAGCACATCATCCCAGCTGACAACACTCGTATCCTTGAGACATCCAAAGTACGTTTTGGTGCACAGATCCATGCCGGTACTACTGTCATGCCTGGAGCAAGTTATATCAACTTCAATGCCGGTACTACCGGTGTCAGTATGGTCGAAGGGCGTATCTCAAGCTCAGCGATCGTCGGTGACGGCTCAGACGTAGGTGGTGGAGCTTCTATCCTTGGTGTACTAAGCGGTACGGACGGCAATCCTATCTCAGTCGGTAAGAACTGTCTGCTTGGCGCTAACAGTGTCTGTGGTATCCCTCTTGGTGATGGCTGTATCATCGATGCCGGTCTTGCTATCTTAGAGGGTACTAAGATAAGTATCGACTCTAGCGAGTTTGCAAGACTACAAGAAGTCAACAGTGGCCACAACTTCTATGGTGAGACTTTTAAAGGAAAAGAGCTGGCTGGACTTAACGGCCTTCATTTCCGTCAAGACTCACAAACAGGTGAAGTCACAGCGACTCGTTCTACCAGAGAGATCAAATTAAACGCTGATCTACACTGATCCAGGCCTTTTATAGACCTGTCTTCAAAAAACTCTCAACCCTTTCCGGGGATGGGAACAGTACCTATCTACACATTCTGACTTATAAATACTATAAGACCATCCAGCCTAACCTCTCTCTTAGACTATGAGTATTATACTAACGTAATTGAACAGCTAGGAACGTAAACATGAACATCTCTTCAAATATCTCATCGATCCAGGCAAACCAGACCTTGCTTGACAATAACGCGCATAACATCGCCAATGTAAATAGTGACAGATCTATCCCAAACAGTGGCAAAACAGTCTCAGGTGAAAACGGCACAGTAAAAGCCAGCATCTCCAAGGCCACAGACTCCGGTTCTATGCGAAGTCAGACAGACCTTGCTAAAGAGATGAGTGATCAGATAAGCCTGAGCAGAAGTACGGAAGTCAATGTCGCCGCTATCAAGACACAAGATGAGATGTTGGGTACACTACTGGACATAAAGGCCTGATCTACAGCCCTTCAGACATCCTCTTCTCCCCCTCAGCGGTGATTATGTTCATACTCTCTATTTTTTCAAGCATATTGCTCTTTTTATCATAACCAGAGACTTCTGCTCCAATATCAAGCGTACTTATCACTGTCTTTCCGATGACGACTCTACCCTCTTTATTGCCATCTTTTGTTCTAATACCCCAGATATTATGCAGCACCATCAGCTCACCTTCATAGAGACCAAGATAGAGAAGGATATGCCCTTTACGGTAAAGAAGCGTCTCAAAAGGGATACCGTTCTTCTCGATAAAAGCCTGCTTCTCTACACGGTCCATCTTTTTAAGGGAGAAGACCTTACCTATAGCTGACTGTTGAAAAGAGTTGCGCGGCAACCAGATACCCAATGGAGCAAACATATCTCTCACTGTCGATGAGCAGTCACGTTCACTATAGAGACCACCCCATCCATAATTACTCTGTAAAGCCTCATTAGCCAGTAGTGGAAGAGTCTCTCTATCAAGCGCCATCACTGTCTCACGACCTACATATTCAGGTATCTCTGCCTCTGTGAATGTCGGTGTCCCATAGGCTCCTACAGTCACGGTCAATACACGATAATGTCCCTTCTCCACGCTTACAATAGGCAGCATGATGCCAAGTCGTCCATAAAAGATAAACCTTCCCTCACTATCTTTGATGGGATATCCGTCGTTGATGAGATGAAGCTGTCCTGCCTGTCGCCATGACACTGTCTGCTCTTTTGTCATATAGGCAATACTATTAGAGGGAAGCCATCCTGTTGCATAGGCTGTAAAGACATAGACCCAGGCACCATCACGGGAGTAGTGTGAGACAAAGATCGGCTCATTTGCATGGGCACCACTGTTTTGCAGATAATCAAAGGGAAAACCCTCACCGGCCCGTTTTGGGTCTCTGAAAAATGGTTTACTGGTAGGAAAATTACGAAGATGTGAGAAGTGCAATGTGATCGCTGTACGATTGCTCGTCCCATACGATTCAAAGTTCGACTGCTTAAGCATCTCATCAAACCATGACTGAGGTAGTGGCTTTAGGTTCTCACCAAAACTTCCCTCTGCCTTATAGACACGAAACGGCCACATGATGGCTTCAAGTGTCTCAGGCGGCTCTGTTGCGTCCCACGGTAAGAAGTAGTTACTTTGATAAGCACGCTGCACCTCTTCAAGCACTGTTTTGCTACGGATATTATCAGCATAATAGGTCGCATTTTGAGGATAGGTCTGTAAGTCCGCTATCTGTACCTCTTGGACACTCTGTGCTGATGGTGTCTGCGGTAAAGTACAACCGGCCATCAACAGTAATCCCATGACTAAAGCCATATAGCGCATAGACGTTCTCCTTTGTATCATATACTACATCACTCTACCCCGCCAAAACGTCCGACAACACGTCCGATGACTTCAAGTTCATCTGGATGGGCTATCTGTATTGGGTAGTCTTTGTTATCTGATATGATGTCGATTTTACCATCTATTCGCTTTTGTATCCGCTTTATAAAGAGTCCATGCTCAGTATTTATGGTAAAAAGCCCTCCTCGACCTATATCTCTCTTAGATCGATTGATAAAGACGATATCTGCATAGCTGAAAGTAGGCTCCATAGAGTCACCACTGACATTTATCGCTTCGATATGTTTAAGTTCATGTTCACCCCCCAGAGCAGCGACAAAACTGGACTCAAGCATCAACGGCTCATAGTGCTCATCATCATTATAGGCACCACCTCCGGCTGATGCACTTACATCTCTGAAGTAACGGACCATATAGAAACGATTTGTTGATTCGATGAGACTTTCAGGGGATTGCCCATACAAGAGCC
Source organism: Sulfurimonadaceae bacterium (assembly GCA_030610325.1). Classification (GTDB taxonomy): domain Bacteria; phylum Campylobacterota; class Campylobacteria; order Campylobacterales; family Sulfurimonadaceae; genus BB26. The sequence goes on from JAUWRZ010000036.1 coordinate 4,283, forward strand.
AGTTTATCGCTATGGAACGCCTGGCACAAAAATCAAGCAACTCATGAAACGGGATCTTATCACGCTTTTTCATCGTGGCAAAGTTCATCTGAGAGATACCCAGTGTCTCTGCGATATCCTTATCGAAGATCTTTTTGCCCGGATAGTCCTCCGAGATGATATTTTTTATCTCTTCTACGACATCAATAAAACTTTTCATCTTAGTCTCCTTTATTATAATAGTACTGTGCCGATAGAGACGCCTTACAAAATATGTCATTTTGCAATATATATTATCTCCACGTTAAACGTACATACTCTTGAGAGTATATTTGGAAGTGATAAGATCTCAAAATAGAGAGAATCTCCTAAAAATTAATACTTTTGACTTTAATACACACTTAATATTTGACATATTATGACATAAAAATATGTCTTTTTGAAATATTTTTAAGACCTATTCTAAAAAAGTTCTATTATGACCTTAAGATTTCTCAGAAAAAGGATCGGTGATGGCAAAGATGATCAAACAGGCAGAGACACTTTTTGAAAGATTTGAGCGTTCGCTCGAGGTGTGGGCGGAAAAAGTCTTATGAGCAGAGTGATAGAGCTATCACTCTATTTGTCTGAGGATTCGGAGTCTCTCTGCTCATCACTGGCAGAAGGCTTCTTACCCTCTTCATCTTCCTGACGCTGAAGATATTTCGAATTGTGATAGCCTACAAAGATAAAGAGCATGAAAAGGACAAACAGTATTATCATGATCGTGTCGATTATTGGGTTCACATCATCTCCTTATAATTCGTAAAGTTCTGTTTTATAGCTTCGTAGAGCACGATCCCGGTACTAATGGCAAGGTTCAGGCTTCTGCCCTCTTTAGTCATAGGGATGGTGATGCACTGCTGCGGGTTCTGCTCCAGCAGTGGTTCAGGGATACCTGCAGTCTCACTGCCTAAAAAGATAAAGTCCCCCTCTTGAAAATCAGCTTCAAAATAGGGACGGTCTGTCTTTGTCGTCGCAAAAAGACAACGACTGTCAGGGTTCTGCTCAAAAAACTCATCCAGGTTTTTCCAGACTTTAAGGTCAAGCTTGTGCCAGTAATCAAGACCTGCGCGGCGTACCGCTTTTTCCGTGATATCAAAACCAAGCGGTTCTATGAGATGCAGCGTCGAACCCGTGTTCACACAAAGCCGTCCGATCGCCCCGGTATTGTTCGGGATCTGAGGATTTACAAGTACGATATTGAACATCTAAAAGATGACCGTTTTATTCGCATTCACAAAGATCCGGTCTTCCAGTGCCATCTTCAAGGCACGAGAGAGTACGATCTTCTCGACATCACGTCCAAGGCGTTGCAGCTCTTTCCACCCATAAGCATGATCGACAGCGATGACATCCTGAGCGATGATCGGACCTTCGTCCAGATTGTTGTTTACAAAATGTGCCGTTGCCCCGATGATCTTCACACCTCGTTTAAATGCCTGCTTATAGGGGTTTGCGCCGATAAATGCCGGTAAGAACGAGTGGTGGATATTGATAATACGCTCATCATAAGCCTCAACGAACAGCGGGGTCAAAATACGCATATATTTAGCCAGGACGATGTAGTCTATCGGATCAAACGAGGCAAGAAGGTCAAGGACTTTCTGCTCATGTTCCTCTCGTCCAAGTCCATCATGCGAGACCGTATGATAGGGGATATCAAACTTCTTGACCAACGGTTCAAGAAGGTCATAGTTGGATATGACCGCCACTATCTCAGCATCAAGTTCACCTGCTTCGTAACGGATAAGGATATCACCAAGCGCATGCGACTCTTTTGTCGCCATCAGGACGATCCTCTTTTTTGCAGGAGCGATGATATCCAAGCTTGCATCTTTAGGCAGTACCGCTTTGAGCTCTGCTTGAAGTACACTCGCATCCGCATCTCCTGCAACGACTGAACGCATAAAGAACTTATCGTTCTCTTTATCGACAAACTCATTATTAGAAAGTATGTTCAGTTCATGTTTGAAAAAGATACTGGAGACTTTGTAGACAAGTCCCTTCTCATCACTGGAATCAATAAGGATACGGTAATGGTTCATGCCTCTCCATGCTCTTTTAGCTTTTCAATACGGGTATCGATCGTCGCCAGGAGATACTCAAGAAAGTTGAGCGTCAGGTCGATCTTCGCTTCGATCTTAGTGTTATTTGGTGACTGAAAACCCTCAAACAGTACAAGCAGACGCTCTTTGACACTCTCAAGATAAAGCGTCTCGTCTTCGAGTGTGTCAATAGACCTTGGTCTGACCGGCTCTTCTACTGCTGTCTCTCTCTTTACAGGTACCGGAGTCTCTTCGACTTCAGCCAGTTTTGGGCTCTGTGGAGGGAGTTCATCCATCTCTGCGAGCGTCGATAAGATGACATCTTTTAATTCCATATCTTTAACAACCACCTTTCAAACTCGTTAAACTCAACGCTATCCTCCATTTGGACAAAGAAGTCCTTCATCTCTCTGTTAAGACCAAGAAACTTCTTTCGCATGCCTGAGAGTCTACGCACAGCGATACTCGCATCGACATTTGATGGGTCTCTTTTCAAGACCTCCATATAGATCTCCAGCGCCTCCTCTTTGAGGCCCTGAAGCTCATAGATGTTTGCTAATGTTAGCGTTTGCATTTCGCAGCATAATTAGCGATGATAGAGCCCATCTCATTAGTCGAACAGAGCTCTACAGCATCGAACTGAGAGATATCTTTTGTCCGATACCCCTCTGCAAGTGCTTTCTTGATCGCATTATCGATGCGATCTGCAGCGACGGTCTCACCAAAGGCATAACGCAGCATCATAGATGCACTCGAGATGGTAGCGATAGGGTTTGATATCCCCTGTCCTGCGATATCGGGAGCAGAGCCATGGATAGGTTCATAGACACCGATCTTGTTTCCGACTGATGCAGATGGGAGCAGGCCGATAGAGCCTGAGAGCATACTCGCCTCATCACTGAGGATATCGCCAAAGATATTGCCCGTAAGCATGACATCGAACTGTTTCGGATCACGGATAAGCTGCATAGCGGCATTATCGACGTACATGTGTGACAAGGTCACTTCCGGATACTCCAGCGCCACCTCTTCAACGACTTCGCGCCATAGTTGAGAGACATCAAGTACGTTGGCCTTATCGACTGAGACGACACGTCGACTACGCTCCATAGCTATCTTAAACGCGGAGTGGGCGATACGGACGATCTCATCACGGGTATAGACCATCGTATTATAGGCTTTGTCACCCTCTCTACCTTTTGGCTCTCCGAAATAGATACCGCCGATAAGTTCACGCACTACCATCAGATCGACACCTTTGATGACCTCAGGCTTAAGTGAACTGGCGTTGATAAGCTCATCATAGACGATAGCCGGACGAAGGTTGGAGAAGACACCCAACGCTTTTCTAAAACGAAGCAGACCGCTTTCAGGACGCTTCTCACGTGGAAGCTTGTCCCACTGTTCACCACCAATAGCACCAAAAAGTACGGCGTCAGAGTTCATAGAGACCTCTATCGTCTCCTGTGGTAATGGGTCACCCGTGATATCATAGGCACACCCACCCATCAACAACTCTGTATACTCAAGGTCAAAACCTTCACACGCAGCTACCGCGTCAAGGACCTTTACAGCCTCTTCTATGATCTCTGGGCCGATTCCGTCACCCTTGATCAGTGCGATCTTATAACTGTTCATTCTTTCTCCTGAGCTGCGATCTCGTCTGCAGCGTAGTTCATCAATCCACCTGAGTCAAGCAGTTCTTGCATAAATGGCGGGATCGGAGTAAACGAGTAACTCTTGCCTGTCGTAACGTTTACGACAGTTCCGGCGTCAAGATCGACACTGACCTCATGACCCTCTTTTATCTCTGCACTTTCAGGAAGTTCAAAGATCGGAAGACCCATATTGAAGGCATTACGGTAGAAGATACGGGCAAATGTAGGAGCGATGATAGCAGCGACCCCGGCAGCCTTCAAAGCGATAGGAGCATGTTCGCGTGAAGAGCCGCAACCAAAGTTCTCACCGGCTACGATGATGTCACCTGGACTCATCTTGTTCACAAAATCCGGATCAGCGTCTTCCATGACATGCTTGGCCAACTCCTCTGGTACAGAAGTGTTCAGGTATCTAGCAGCGATGATAAGATCAGTGTCGACATCTTTACCAAAGTTCCAGACTTTTCCAGCGATAGATTCCATAAAGATCCTATTGTCTGAGGCATACGAATGGGGTATGCCCCTTATAAATTTTCGTGATTATAGCCAAAAGGGATTTGAACTATTCTAAAGGGAGGGATATAGATGATCAATATCTTATAATATCAACCATCGACTGCTACTTAACGTTTAAGCTGTGTCGTTGTCTGCAGCATCTCATCACTGGTCGTGATCACTTTGGAGTTGGCATCGTAGGCACGCTGACCGGTGATAAGGTCTGTCAGTTCGACTACCAACTGGACATTGCTCAACTCTACGAATCCCTGGCGCAAGATACCCAGACCGTTTACACCCGGAGTATCATCTACAGGCTGACCGGAACTATCTGTCTCTACATAGAGGTTATCACCCATGGAGTGAAGTCCGGCAGGATTGATAAAACTCGTCAAAAGTATCTGCCCGATCTGTGTCGCCTGTGTCTGTCCTGCCTGCACGACAGTGATGGTACCATCCGTTCCTATAGTTATATTTGTCGCATCTTCGGGAATGACTACTTCCGGGATGATCTTATAGCCATCAGCATTGACCATCGTACCATCCTGGTCGACTTTGAACGCACCATTTCGGGAATAGACCTCTGAGCCATCAGGCAGTTCGAGTTTAAAAAAGCCCTGCCCTGTGATGGCGACATCGAGCTGATTGTCGGTCTGTTTAAGTGTCCCTTCGCTAAAGATCTTGTTGATGGCAGTCGGACGGACTCCCAGACCCACTTCGATACCAGTGGGAGACTTAGTCACATCACTGGTCGATGTACCGGCATACTGCATGACTTTATACATCAAGTCAGCGAACTCCGCACGGGACTTCTTAAACGCAATAGTGTTCACATTCGCAATATTGTTCGCGGTCGTATCTATCTGCGTCTGCATCCCAAGCATACCCGTCGAACCGGTGTAGAGTGACTGCATCATATCGTTATCCTTCCTCTTCTTAAGTGACTGCTAAGTACTATCGTTTGGCTGCGATCTTCTCTATCGCATCACGGTTAAGATCATTCATCTGGCTATCCATAACCTTTTGATACATACCGACGAGTCGGTTCGTCTCGATCATCGCGACCATCTCTTTGACAGCATTTACATTGCTTCCTTCAGTGAATCCCTGACGGACCGCGTCACTTGTCTCCAGAGGCTTCATCAGTTCGATATCCGGACTGGTATAGAGGTTATCACCCTCTTTGGTCAGTAAACGTGGGTCTTCAGGCTGTAAGATCATGATCTTTCTGTTTTGGACCATCTGCAAGGTACCGGGTATAGCCGTATAGAGTTGGCCGTTCTTATCTGCTTCGATGACACTGTCACTGCTGTTGAAGGTGATAGACTCACCGGATTCAAAATAGTCCGACGGCAAGACCGCATGACCCTCTTTTGTCACCAGCCTGCCTTCACCGTCTGTCGTAAAGGTGCCATCACGTGTCAACCTGACTCCCTGAGGTGTCTCTACTGCGAAGAAGAGCCCCTCCCTGTCAAGGGCGAAGTCAAAGGTATTGTCTGTCTTCTCCATCCGTCCCACACTGTGGTCGGTATAACCCTCTACTATATGCGGCACACGTGTCATCGTACGATTATAGAAGCGTGCACCCTCCGTCGTCTGTGTGGCATTGGGCAGCTCATCACGTGCCTCTTTATACAAACGCATGAAATCGCCACTTACCAGTCCATCTCGCTTATAGCCAGCAGTATTAGCATTGGCCAGATTGTTGGCGATCGTATCAAGACGATTGAACTGGGTGACCATGCCTCCCGCAGCAGCATAATATCCGGTCTGCATCTGCAAATCCTTTTTAGTCGTTATTAAGAGATAAGCATCTTTTGTTCCAGCTTTTCCCAACTCCCTGCAGAGGCCCTCCAGGCCCTCCAGGCCCTATGACAAGCCGTTGTTAAGCCTATATAAAGTATAATCGCGATCAATCAATCTACAGTGGGAGTCGCCAAAACATGACCGCCAAAGAACTGAACAAAGCTTTAGAGACCGCCTTTTCCGAGCATAAGTCACAGCAGTGTATGACTTATGAATCGCTTATCGAACTTTTCGAAAAGCAGCCGACGATGGCGCAGGCAAAGAACATCCACAAACTTTCAGAAAAAAACAAGATCTGTCTTTACACTTCATCCGAACATGCCAAGATGCTAAATGAACAGGAAGCTGCTGCACGTCGTAAAGCCCAGCAGAAACTCCTTCAAGAAGCCAGCAATGAGGATTTTGACATCCTTAAAGAGCATGAGCTTCTCGAGTGGTCACGCTCAGACTCACCGGTTCGTATGTATCTTCGTGAGATGGGTCAGATACCGCTTCTGACCAAAGAGGAGGAGATAGAGATCTCCAAAAAGATAGAGAACGGTCAGAGTATCATCATCGATGCCATCTGTTCTGTACCCTACCTTATCGATTTCATCATCGACTATAAAGAGCCACTTATCAACCGTGAGCGCCGTGTGAAAGAGCTCTTCAAGAGTTTTGAAGAGGAGAAAGAGAGCTCAGACAGTGACAACGCGTCAGAGGCTGATGCGTCCAAGACACTTACTGCTAAAGACAAGAAGCGTGTCGACATGGTCGCTTTCAG
>JAUWRZ010000143.1 GCA_030610325.1 Sulfurimonadaceae bacterium
AGCGATCCTCGAGAGAAGTGCCGCGAACTATAGTGAAGGTGGATTCCTGCATCCCTCAGGCCTAAAGTATCGCATCATACTTTCCGGGAAGCCACAGCTCATCAAAGAGAGAGAAGTAGTCAAAAAAGGGAGTCGGATAGATGAGGTCCAAGTCCTCATAGATGGCAACTGGCAGAAAGTCGATCCGGAATATGAGTATACGATCCTCAGTAACTCTTTTATCGTCAACCAGGAGGGTGATGGCTACTTCTGGTTTAACAGGTACGGCAGTGAACTGAAAAACACCTACACTACCTTTTACTCTCTGATAGCTGACTTTCTTCGCAGAGAGAAGGTACTTACTCCCGGAGAGAAAGATGGTAGAGTGCAGCTTATAGATGACAAAAGGTCTTAAGAGAAGTATAGATACTCCGGTGTTCCCCAAAAAATTAGCCCAGCAGGCCCCTTTGCCAAACGGTTGTGCGTTTTAAAGCAGATGCTGGTCTACTCAAGACTACGAACATCCAGAAAGGCTCCGCTTTCACTCGCCAACACTTTTGGCATGACATCCATGACTCTTGACACTGTCGCTTCAGGGGACAAGACCATCCCCGCTTCATCACTTTCGCGTAAAGTCTGTACACTGGTGTAACGTGATGTGTCATGGTCGCCTTGCAAAATATCCTCTAACATCTCTGTCTTGACCAGCCCCGGTGCCAGAGCACAGAGATGCGTCTCTTTCATCTCCGCCGCATAGAGCTTGATGAGCATGTTCAACGCTGCTTTGGAGAGAGAATAACCATTCCAGCCCAATGAGCCGTTGACACTCGCTCCGCTTGAGATAGCGATGACCTGCTTGACTGCGATGCCATTGTGGATAAAGAAGTCCAGGATGACTTTGTTTGCCCACATGTTGATATCCATCTCTGACTTCAACTGTTCCAAAGAGCACTGTGACATATCCTGGATGCGACCTAGTGTCCCTGCATTAAGTATCACCAGATCGAGCACGTCGACACCGTCAAACAGTCTATGAAGTACTTTGTGCAGTGCGACAGTATCAGCAATATCTACTTGCTCATACATGACATCAGTCGATGGAGTACGTCCCAGACCATAGACATTCGCATCCTCTTTTAAAAAATATTCACGAAAGGCTTTACCAAGTCCTCTGGAACTCCCAGTTATAAATACGTTCATCATCTCCCTTTTATCATCACGTCTCTAAAGTGTTCCTGCAGCCATTTGTGTAGCTGCATCTGTCCATAGTGGTTTAGAGCAAAGCAGGTAGTCACACCATCAAGTGTGACACAGAAGTCACGCCCGGACTCTATGGTGAACCTTCTGGCATCAGATAAGAAATACCAGGCACTCAACATATTCCATCCATTCTCCAAAGCCGTGTCCATACACATCAGACTCATCCGTGCTGCATCATCACTGAGCATGAGTCTTTCATACAGCTCCTCTTCACTAAGGCTCTCCAATATGACGATGATATCAGTAGAGACAGTGAGCTGCAGATGTCTATTTACCCATTTTTCAATATCCATCGACATCTCTCCCTCTTTGTGATCTGGTCCATGGACTCCTAGAGAGATTTTAGCATGATCCTCAAAGTACGCATCAAGAATATCACGTTGCGTTATAATGCCTCTTCATATTACACTAACCTATCCACAGGAGAAAAGATGAGACAACTACTTGCTTTACTGATCACAGGGGCGACCCTTTTTGCGCTTGATGTAGGATCGCCGCTTCCATCAGTCACACTACAAGATGATGAGGGTGGCAGAGTCGATGGCACTGCTTTCAAAAGTGACATGCTGCGTGACAAGGTCCATGTCATCTTCTATGTCGATCCTGATGAGAAAAATCTCAACAACGCACTCTCTGATGCGCTGAAGGAAGAAGCGTTCGACCGCTCAACGTATGGGTCAGTCGCTATTGTCAATATGGACGCCACCTGGCTTCCCAACATGGCTATCGAATCCTCACTGGAGAAGAAACAGAAGAAGTTCCCCGACACCATCTATGTAAAGGACCTTCAAAAAGTACTGGTAAAGCGATGGGAGATCGCTGATGACGACTCAGATATCATCATACTGGACAAAAGCGGTAAGGTCATCTACTTGCATGAAGGTCGACTTGATGAGACGCAGATAGAGAGTGCCATCGACTTGATCAAAGAGTATATGTAGTGGAAAAGGAAGCGCTGATGAAAGAGCAGTTTTTAGATGCCATGGACTTTAGACATGCCTGTAAGAAGTTTGATGAGACTAAGAAGATCACCGATGAGGATATGCACTATATCCTCGAAGTAGCCAGGAAGTCCCCATCATCGTTCGGGATGGAAGCATGGAAGTTCCTAGTGGTCACCAACGAGTCTTTAAAAGAGAAGCTAAGACCCGCCTGTTGGGGCCAGGCACAGATAACGACATGTTCTCATCTTGTCATCGTCCTCGCCGGGATAGAGAGTGTAAAGCCAGACAGCGGCATACCTGAAAAGCGATTTTCCAGACGGGAGATGCCCCAAGAGAAGCTAGACATGTACCTGGGGCTTTATGCGAGTCATCTGGAGAAGACACTCAGCAGTGACCATGAGACCTACTCATGGACAGCCAGGCAGACTTATATCGCGGCAGGCAACATGATGACGGCTGCAGCATTTGAAGGCATAGACTCCTGTCCCATAGAGGGGTTTGATAAAGAGCGTGTCGAGATCATCCTCGAACTTAATACTGCGAAGTATCAGGTGGCTATGCTGCTTCCTTTTGGCTACAGGATAGATGAACAGTCAGAACAGCTAAGAGTGCCCTTTGATGAGGTAGTGGAGTTTATCAGATAGGATGTTCCACTGAATCCCTAAGACTCAGTACAAAAAATATGATGAAGTCAGCTTAAAACAGTTTGTTAATGTTTTAAAATATTAAATAAAAAGATCGTGGTTATTAATATTACTTTTATATTAGTAGTGATATCATACTCTTGTACGTACGAAAACAACACCAAAGGAAGCCGATGATCGAACGACTTTTCTTTATGGTTTTAGGTCTTGTGACATGGACAGATGCGACCTCTAAAAAAGAGTTGAGGTATGTTACGCTGAAGCATGATACGAGATCGGGTTATTTGACAGAACGTCACTTATAATACTTTTCAAGTACAGTGAATGGTCGATATTCGACCCTTGGCACGAATCTATTTCGATGCCGAACTTATGCACTTTTGATACTTTGAGAGTATTTTAAAGCAAGATGCAAGTGAAGCCCATCTCCAATTGTTGGAGATGTCACCTTTTAGACTTATGGTGACACTTTAAGGGTATAGACTCTTCGGGTATGACGATCTGCATAGTGCCTTGAAAAAGCACAACCTGCGACTAAGACTATTACAGGACCATTCAGAGTCCAAACAAAATACCGCTTGACGCGGTATCTACTCTATAAAAAACCTCCAAAAAATACTTTCACATCTTAAGACCTTGACCTACCTGTCACTTAGATACGTCTGATCTCTTATGATCTCTTTTAGTTTGACTTCCCTTCATCCCTCTATATAGCTTATACCTTGCGATCTCATCTGTCAATTGATCTATCACCATACCGATCACAAAAGCATCATCTAAAAAACCGACACCAAGGATCATGTCCGGGATGACGTCTACCGGAAAGACGACATAAGCCAATGCCCCGGCTACGACCAGGTAACTTTTGGGATCTAATCCATACTCTTTGTCTCTTATCATATCAAAGAGAAGCCTGAAATCATGGTACCAGGTTCTTTGCGTATGCTCTTTTGCAAACTCTTCTGTCTTCTCCTCGTCATATGCTCCTGAGAGTCTTGAGGAGAGGAGCAGGGCTTTGTCTCTGTGTTCATCATCCATGTTCATATCATCACCTTCTTACTATCGACTCTATCTTGACATCACTCTTACGGATCGCAGTCAGGATGTATGACTTTGAAGAGAATAAGCCATATTTTGATAAAAATACCAAATATAAACAAAATATAATGTATTGTGTTATATAATAATTGAATCGGTTTGCTTTTGTTCTTCTTATTATACAAAATAGTTACTTTTAGTATAGCGAAGAACGATAAAAGCAGTTTTAAAGATGAGCAAAAAGGAGATAAGATGAAGCGATATCACATTGCCATGATCATGACCTTTATCTTATTATCATCCATCTTTAACGGATGTGCTACGATGCAAAGCAGTGCACCTGGGATCTCATCATCACATGCATCTTCTATCTATATACGTGCTCTTGGAGAGAAAGATGCGATCAGATCAGGTGCAGAGAGAAAAGTAAGCGTCTATGGTGTAAGACTAAACGAACGGTTCCGAGGGAGCTCGACGACAAGGCGCTACCGGATCGATGAGAATGGAGATGTCCGTTTTGATATTGGAACGCGCGAAGGCAAAGGCCTGTGGTATGTCCGGATGGGGCTTGAACCTTCGACAAAAGTCGTAAAAGAGATCGTCTTCTATACCTCCAGTGGGCCTGATGCAGACTGCCTCGCTATTAAAGAGTCTATATTGAGTGGTTTTTATGACCGCTACGGTGGTGCCATGTTCAATGATGCGACTTATAGAGATACCGGGAGCTTCTTTGGTACGATGATCAGGATGCTCGAGAGCAGAGGGGAGTTGGACCTGGGTAATAATCTCCTCATCGATGCGAGCTGCAATGCCACCAGACAATACAACGCCGGTGTCCCCTCACTGCTGATACATAATGGGAAAATAACCTTAGCCGAAAACAGAGATGGGCCCGAACAGCTGCAATATGAGGCACTTTTGGGCATCCATGATATCAACACCATGCCATTGAACACACCAAAAAGAGCTAAAGCTGCTGTAGCCACCGGAACAGGTTTCTTTATCTCAAGTGATGGATACCTCTTGACAAATCATCATGTCGTCAATGGAGCCAAAAGGCATTACGTACTGATAAATGGCAATAAGATCGATGCCGAGTTGATAGACAGCGATGCTGAGAACGACATCGCATTACTTAAGATAGGCCATGCGACAAGACCTTTGGCCCTGCAGCTGGAAAGATCATTGACCGGTAGTGAGATCACTGTAATAGGGTACCCAAGCATCGCTATCCAGGGAAATGAGAAGAAGTCGACATTCGGTTATATCAACGCACTCTCCGGACTCAAAGGAGACCCAAGACAGTATCAGATCAGTGCACCGATACAAGCAGGTAACTCCGGAAGTCCACTTATCAACGATAGAGCAGAGGTCATCGGTGTCGTGGTCTCGACCATCAACCAATCAGCGATGCTCAAGACCACCGGTATCATCCCTCAAAATGTCAATTACGCCGTCAAGATCCGACATGCGGTCAACATGCTTGAAAAGCACGCTATCACATACAAGCGGTCTCAACAGACTGACCGCCTCTCAAAGACCGACCTTATTAGAGACACTGCCGACAGTGTCGTACTTGTCATGAGTGAGATGGATTAGATAGTATTGCTGCTGACTATCTGCGCAATGTAGCGATAAGACGTTTCTCATTAAGTAACAGCTCTAAAGCATCGACGATCTCTTTACAGACGATGTCACTGCTCATCAAAGTCTTTGTACTACACCCTTCATCACCGATCAAAGCGATTCCAAGTGCAGCCTCTTTCAACATCTTCGCATCATTGTTCCCATTACCGACCGTAGCACAGGTACTGGCATCAAGTCCACCGACATAAGCCGCTTTCTCGGAAGTATGGTCATCACTTTGCAGGACTTTGATAGTCACGTCAGACCCCTCCAGTTGTGCTTTGACACTGCCAAAGGTATCTGCCGTGATGACATGCACGCTATAGTGTTCACTCAGTGACGCAAGCAGCGCTCTTACTTCTACTTTAAGTTCGCCGTCTTTAGCCAGTGTGCCGTTGTAGTCGAGCACAATATGCTCAAGTCGCAGACTCTTGTAGTGAGGGATGGTGATCTCTTTCATCGCTTATCTACTCCATTTTTTACGAAGCATATCATCTTCGTGCTGTTAAAGGGAATCTAAAGTTGACTCTTAGTCAA
>JAUWRZ010000131.1 GCA_030610325.1 Sulfurimonadaceae bacterium
ATCTCTTTCATGCTGCAAGTATAGCTTTGGTACAATGACAAGATGGTTAGATCGCTTCTTTTGACACTTCTACTGCTCTTCTCGGGATGCGAACGCATGCTCTTTCATCCCGATCACAGAGTCTACCGTACTCCCGACGATGATGCTTTTTCCTATAGTGATATCTATTTTGATTCAGAAGATGGTACCCGATTACATGGCTGGTGGGTACGGCCTGAAGGTGACTCCAAAGGTCTGATGGTCATCGTCCATGGTAATGCCCAGAACCTGAGTGCACACTACCGTGGATGGATATGGCTTGTCGAGTCAGGTTATGAGCTCTTTATCTTTGATTATCGCGGGTATGGGAAGTCTGAAGGTCAACCAGGACTTGCAGAAGCAGTAGAGGACACGAGAGCAGCTTTGGAGTTTGCGATGGGTCATCACCAGGGCAGTCGGTTTGTGTGTGGGCAGTCCCTTGGTGGTGTGCTTTTGAGTAACGCACTGGCTAGTGGGCCAGATCTGGGTCATCGATCGGTCATCATCGACAGTGCTTACAGTGGACTTGAAGAGATGGGACGACATGTTCTCTCTCGCTCTTATCTCACCTGGCCGTTGCAGTGGCTGGCTTATCCTCTGCTTAGCGATGAGTATGATGCAGTAGATAGAGTCACACAGATCAAGGCACCTCTTCTTTTTGTAGCAGGTTCCTCTGATAGTATCATCCCTCCCAACAACAGTTGGCAGCTTTTTGATGCGGCTATGCGTCCGAAAGAGATGTGGTTGGTGGAGGGTGCCGGACATATCAGTGCCTTTGATGGACCAGTCATGCAAAAGGCGTTGCTCAAATACCTCAAAGATGTACCGATAGCATCTGAGTATTCCGCTATGAAGATCTATGACAACATCGATAGGCCATAGATAAGGGTCTGAAACAGCTTCTATAGCCATACCCGTAAGTTTCTTAGGGTAAAATAATATCAACAAATATAAGGGACTTTATGTGAGACAGCTGATCCAAAGAGTGAAAGATCTCAATGAACTGGTCATGTTTCAGCATTCGATCTTCTCTCTCCCTTTTATCTTCATCGCCATGGTCGTCTCAGCCGATGGCTGGTTTGGTTGGGAACTACTGCTTATGGGTGCACTTGCCGCCGTCACTGCACGTAATTTTGCCATGGGACTAAATCGCTACGCTGATCGCACTTATGATGCACAGAACCCACGGACAAAGAACAGACCGAGTGTGGATGGAAGACTTGGTGGCAAGACCATCATGATATTCACACTGACGAACGCAGCACTTTTCATAACCATCGCTTTTTTCATAAACCCCCTGGCATTTTGGCTTAGCTTTCCGATCCTCGCTGTCCTTGGAAGCTACTCTTACTTCAAACGTTTCAGCGCGATGGCGCATATCATCCTTGGGATCTCGCTGGGCCTGGCGCCTATCGCCGGTGTCGTGGCTGTAGAAGCAGCGATACCGATCTGGTCGGTACTGTTGAGTGTCGGGGTCATCTTCTGGGTAGCAGGTTTTGATCTGCTCTATTCACTGCAGGACATCGACTATGACCGCTCTGCCGGTCTCTTCTCGATCCCTTCACGGTATGGTGCAGAGGCTACACTCTTTATCGCAGCGACCTTTCACTCCGTGACGGTACTGTTTTGGCTCTTTTTTGTCTGGTCTGCCTCTCTTGGGGCAGCAGCATGGTTGGCCGCGCTCTTTGCAGCCTTGATGTTGGGTTATGAACACCATCTGGTACGTAAAGACTTCACAAAGATAGACCGGGCGTTCTTTACAGTGAATGGATACCTTGGTATCATCTTCTTGTTTCTAATAGCTATAGACAGGTGGTTGGCATGAGTGCTCGTCTGGTAAGCGCTCCTATCAGTCTTGAGTTCAGTGCCATAGATGATAGACAAGCGGAGTTCGAGCGAGAGTATCATCAACTCAGTGAAGCAGATGAGGACCCTATCAGTCAGTGGTTGAAGCTTGCAAAAGCAAGGGGAGAGACATCAGAGAGCGACCCGGTGCTCCTGAACCTGATGATCGAACTGCATCGCAAGATAGATAACCTTGAGCGTATCATCAAAGATGAGGCACCCATACGTATCACGATGGAGTACGGTGCGATGATAGAGAGCATAGGCTACGGACACTTTCGACTTGAAAAGGCCCTGTTGGAGCCACAGCAGAGCTATTATGGACGGATCGAGATGCCGGTGCATCCCAAACATGACATAGGGGTCTTTTTTAAAGCAGAGGACGCTTATCTTGCCCGAGTCGCCAAGATGCATGAACATGATGAGAAAGAGTGGGGTGCTTATCTGACTGCACGTGAGCGTGTCATGATCCGTGAGATGAGGGGGAAGTGATGAGTGTTATGGAATACATGCTTATGGGCCTGGGTCTCTTACTGATCTACATCACCTATTTTATTATCAGCAGAGATGCGCAGCAGAACAAGAAGATCAACTCGATGGCAACGGTCATCGAAGAGCTGCACCGTCAGATCTATACGATGGAGACACAGATACGACAAGAGGTCGATCTGCTCTCTGCTGTAGATACTCCTATAAGTAAAGAGGAGATGACCATGACAGTCGAACGGGGGATGCAGAGTATCGCAGGACCTGTCGCAGCATCACTTGAAGGGGTCGAGCAAAATATCTCTGCTTTTAAAGATGATTTCAACAAGCGTCTGCATCATCTCGAAGATGGCATGCGAAGCCTTGCGATGCCCTCGGCAGTAAACAGTATGGATGATGCGAAGATCATAGCCCGCTTTAAACAAGGTGCTGAGCTTGAGACCATCGCCAAAGAGCTTCACCTCTCCAAGGCTGAAGTAGAGTTTGTCCTAAAGATCAATAAGATCAGATAATATCTTTAATTTTTATGTTTGATTAAGAAAGGTAAGCTATAATTTCGGTCTCTCAATAGAGATGGTGTGCGCTCATAGCTCAGCTGGATAGAGCACTGGTTTGCGGTACCAGAGGTCTCAGGTTCGAACCCTGATGGGCGCACCATTACCTTCATCTACGATCTCCCAATAAATTTTACCTATAGACTAAAGACACCAATATAGATATGGAGTTTAAAATGCAAAAAGACCAAAAAGATAGACTAAAAAACAAACAGAACAAGAACCATCATCAAAAGTCAATGAGTAAGGCTATGGCTAACAGTGGCTATGGCTATATGAAAAGAAGATATGGATTGTTGAGTAATGAGACAGACAGCATAAAATCTGCTCGGGACAAAGACTCACACTGACTCTCTCTTTTTCACACTATTAGCACACTCTATATCCCTATACTGTTTACTGTGAAAGCGAGCAGGGACCTTCCCCTTCCTTGGTCAGCTTTCCTTTCGACTCCTTAAGCTACTCCTTGTCATCTCTTCCTTTTCTGACAAGGGTAGACACTTCATGCCTTAGCGCTTCAAAGCCCCAAAATAACGATGTTTCACTACTTTATTGACATGCTGTTTCTTCTATTGATACCTACTCAGAAAGTCTGCTCAAAACTCTACTTTTTTTCACATTTTTCACCCTCTTTCTCAAACATTGTGTTATGATTTCCGTCGATGAGACAGATAACTTTAAAATTTAAGATCATATTGATATTTTTGATACCTGCTATAGCTCTGGCCTACTTCTCATTCGCATTCGTACTCTCAAAATATGACGATCTCAATAAAAGTTCGATCTATCGACTTTCGGCAGAAGTGACAGAGAGTATGAGTAAACTGGTCCATAATCTTCAGATCGAAAGAGGTCTGAGTGCTGGGTTTATCGTCGCTGAGAATCAAGACTTATATATCGAGGCACTTAAAGAGCAGTTCGACAAAAGTGACGCTGCCTATAAAAGGTTTCTCTCTTTTGTAGAGTCAGACTCTGATGAGAAGAGAGCAGTACAGGAGCTGATACGGTTTAAGAACGAACCGCTTATCAAAGAGGTCATGCTCAGACTGCATGGATCGAAGACGATAAGAGCGAAGGTCCTGAGTTCTGAGATAGGTTTTGATGATGAGACTGCCTACTATTCAGAGATCATCAGCAGACTTCTTCTGTCTATAAAGATACATATGTCACTGCTCAGTCTGCAAAGTCCGGACACTCCCTCACTCTCCAAGCTTCAGGAGCTAAAAGAGAAAGCGGGACTGGAGAGAGCCCATATCTATAATCAACTCCTCTCAAATACTTTTGGGCCTAAGCAGTCGGAGACGATCAAAGAACTTCAACTGCAGCAGGTGATCGAGAAAAAAGAGTTCATGTCTGATGCTTCAGTACGCTCTACCATGATATATGCTGAACTTATGGATGATGATATACTCAACAAGATAACACTATTTAGAGACGCTTTCTCTCAACATGCCTATGAGAGCAGGGATGCTTCCAGGTGGTTTGATCTGGCGACAAGTCGTATTGACAGGCTTGAAGAGATATCTACGCAGATCCTGGCGCGCTATATCCACCGATCCCAGGCTGTCTATAGTGAAGCCTTGACCTCACTCTATCTGACCGTACTGCTATGGGGTCTCTCCTTGATCGCATTGGTAGTGCTTAGCTACATATTGAAAGTCCTGCTTAAACATGAAGAGGAGTATACGGATGACTTAAGGATCGCAGCCTATACATTTGATTCGCATGAAGCCATGACAGTCACTGATGTCAAAGGTACCATAATCAGAGTCAACAGGGCGTTTACCCGGATAACAGGTTATGAAGCTGCGGAGGTGATAGGTAAGAACCCCAGAGTGCTGAAGTCGATGAGACATAGTGATGAGTTCTATAAAGAGATGTGGTATCAGCTGAACACTGCCGGGATGTGGAGTGATGAGATCTATAACAGGCGTAAGAGTGGTGAGGTCTACCTTGAACGACTCTCCATAACAGCGATAAAAGATGATAATGGTGTCACGACACATTACATAGCACAGTTCCTGGATATCTCAGATGTCAAAAAAGCGCAGGAAGAGGCGGAACATCAGGCTGGTCATGACTTCTTGACAGGACTTTTAAATAGAAAGTCGTTGATGCAGAGACTCAAAGAGGAGTTTGTAGAAGCAAGAAAGGATGAGCTTTTGCATGCTTATCTCTTTATCGATCTCGATGAGTTCAAGAGTATCAATGATAATTACGGACATGACACGGGTGATCGACTGCTTATCGAGGTCGCTTCGAGGATGCGGTCTGTCTTGAGAGAGGATGATGTCCTCGCAAGGATGAGTGGTGATGAGTTCGCTATCTTGCTTTTGGACCTGGGCAAAGAGAGTCATGATGCTCTAAAAGAGCTTGAGGAGATATGTATAGACCTGCTTGAGCAGATATCAGGGACCTTTATACTCAATGAGTACAAAGTGGAGATAAGTGCAAGTATCGGGGCCAAACTCTTTCCTGAGCATGAGAAGAACATCGAAGATGTCATCGTCTACGCGGACGCCGCGATGTATGAGGCTAAACGTCAGGGAAAAAACCGGTTTGTCTTTTTTGATAAAGCGATCGAGTTGAGATTAAAACAGTTCGCTCTACTTGAGGAGGAGTTGAGGCATGCTTATGCGAATGGTGATCTTCGCTTCTATTTTCAACCCAAAGTAGATACGTACACTAACGAGCTCAAAGGCGCAGAGATGCTGCTCAGATGGCAGCATCCTACTAAAGGAGTACTCTATCCTGACGCATTCCTGGATGTCGCATCAGAGATCGGGATGATCCCCAAGATCACCAGACTTGCCCTGCAGACTGCCTGTGAGTTCCTATCTTCGAACAGTGATCTTTTTGAGGGTTCTTTGGCCATAAACATCGGTTCAAATGAGCTGACAGACCCTATGTTCGTAGAAGAGGTGATAGCTATGATCGAACGTTATGCTGTAGATGCCTCAAAGATCGAGCTGGAGATAACGGAAAACGAATTGATCAGAGACTTTGATGTGGCCATCAGTAAGATCAGGGAGCTTCAAGCTTATGGGGTCAGTTTCTCCATAGATGATTTTGGTACAGGCTACTCATCGATCACCTATCTTCAGAGACTTCCGATAGATATATTGAAGATAGATAGAGACTTTATGGCAGATCTCTCCAAAGATGCAGACAAAGAGCTGGTCAAGATGATCATAAACGTGGCACAGACATTCAATATGCAAGTAGTCGTCGAAGGTGTCGAAGATGAGGCACAACTGCGTTTTATCCAGAAAAGTGGAGCGCAACAGTATCAGGGCTCTTATTTTAGTGCAGCACTGGAGGAGGAGGGTTTTATCAAGATGTTGAAGATGGAGTCATCTAAAGTGTTTAAGGTCGCGTATGTATAGGAGCAGATCTAAATATCAGACTGTTTTTGCCCAAAAGCA
>JAUWRZ010000214.1 GCA_030610325.1 Sulfurimonadaceae bacterium
GAGTTTCTGGCTTACGAGCATAAGTTCGACTCTACGGCTCTGAACCACTTTTTTCAGCTCGGTGGTTTTCCGGCGATGCATGGCGTTCCCTCAGAAGAACGCATCCGCTACATACAGTCAAGTCTGCAACATGCACTCAGTGACATCGAGTTTGACCTCATGCTGCTCGTCGCCAGGATGACAGCCCAGAAGGTCTCCTCCTTCACGCTCTACGAACGCCTTAAGACACAACGCAAGATCTCAAAAGACATGCTCTACCAGAGTGTCCATACCCTAGTAGATAAAAGCTATCTCCACCAACTTGAGAAGTTCGAACATCCCCGCGCGACCAAAAAACTCTACCTCTGCGATATTGCTGTCAAGAACGCACTTACTACGCAAAAACACTTCGGCCGTCTCTTTGAGAACCTCATCTATCTTGAACTGCTTAATCACGGAGCAGATCTCTATTATGAGGAGAAGGTGGATTTTTACCTGCCAACACAACGACGGATCGTCATGTCGATGCCTTTTGGTAATGAGGAGAAGCTCTTTAAAAGCATCGAAGCTATCGAAGGCTTTATCATCACCCATGGTATCACCAGAGTCGAAGTAGTCACGATGAGCTCAGAAGGCCACCTCAACCACCCTTTTGTGACAGCCGAGATGATCCCCTTTGCACTCTGGGCCCTTTCTGAGGATAGTTGAGGCGGTAGGATGTGCCAATGTTAGTAGCATCTTGATAATATCAACATATTGTCCAATATATCGACTGATTATATGATAAAATACTCTAATACAATAGATGAATCGAGTTTTATATGGATAAAAAAGAGATATTAGCTATCTTGGAAGAGTGGAATCATTGGTCAAGGCCTTTTAGAAAGACCTTTGTACGGACTAAGTACCAAAAAGAGGTGTCACATAAGGCAAATGCAGATGAGATACTATTTATTAAAGGTGTCCGTCGTAGTGGAAAATCGACAATATTGCTTAATCACATAGAAGAGCTTATTGCCAATGGAGTCCCCAAAGAAGATATTTTGTTTGTGAACCTGGAAGACCCACGTTTTGCCACTTCACTCTCTTTAGGACTTCTTGAAGAGATAAAACAGGCCTATCTATATTATATGAACCCTTCAAAGAGACCGTACATCTTCTTAGATGAGATACAAAACATAGAGGGTTTTGAAAAATGGCTTCTAAAAGAGTATGAGCTTCAAAGTTCGCATCTTTTTGCAACAGGTTCAAACTCTAAGCTTTTGAGTAAAGAGATAGGCAGCTCATTAAGTGGTAGATATTTGGACATACAGGTGTCTCCTCTTAGTTTCAAAGAATTTCTTGGATTCAATACTATTG
The DNA here is from genome assembly GCA_030610325.1 of Sulfurimonadaceae bacterium. Classification (GTDB taxonomy): domain Bacteria; phylum Campylobacterota; class Campylobacteria; order Campylobacterales; family Sulfurimonadaceae; genus BB26. The sequence continues at coordinate 1,339 of JAUWRZ010000214.1, forward strand.
AGATCGAAAAGCCTTATGACCTAGCAAGTAGACAGATGGAGATAGAACGTTATTTTGAACAGTTCATCTCTTATGGAGGTTTTCCAAAAGTAGTGTTGATCGAAGATGTCTCGTTGAAAGAAGCAGAACTTAAAAATTATTTTGACTCTATCCTCTTACGTGATGTCGTCGCACGTTACAAACTGGATAATTTTAGAGTCCTTGAACAGTTATCTATATTACTACTCTCATCTATTGGGAATCTGATATCCATAACCAAGATAAAGAACAGGATGGGTGTGTCACATGACCTGGCTAGTCGCTATATAGAGTATTTGGAAAATACCTATATGATACAGAGCGTCCCTCTTTTTGATTGGTCACTTCAAAAGCAATATGTCAATCCTAAGAAAATATACTCCATCGATACAGGTCTGTCTAAAAGAGTCTCGTTTGAAGTCGGGAAGCGTATGGGTGATATGTTAGAGAACATCGTCTATCTTGAGCTTAAGAGGAGATATAGTGAGATCTACTATTTTAAGACCTCACAGGGTTATGAGGTAGACTTTCTATTAAAAGAGTATGAGCAGATCACGCATCTGCTCCAAGTCAGTCAGACTTTAGAAGATGATAAGACAAAGAAAAGAGAACTTAGGGCGTTAGTCAAAGCCTATGATGAGTTGAAGCATGTCGATAGTATAAGACTATGGTTGCTGACTATGGATGAGAGTAGCATTGAACAGATCGATGGAAAAGAGATCGAGATAATCAATATCCTTGAGTGGTTATTGCTCAAAAGTGAATAGTCTGACAGTGGCCGGATGCAAACGCGATGGGTGGCAGGTCTGGTGCATTTTTTGCATATTATAATCGAGCCTAAAAAGGGGCCGTATCAGAAGAACATCTATGAACACACTAAAAGAGGTGCTAAGACTCAAATATCTTGGCCGACTATCCAACCGTAAGGTCCAACTGTTCGGACTTACTTCCAAGTCTGCAGTATCCAACTACATCACTGCCTTCAAGAAGAGTAAGCTCACGATCGATGAAGCATTGAGTATGGAAGACGATGCTCTATCCTACACCACCATGCGAGGGGATTCATTATTCTTGGATATGACTAAAGAGTTATAGTTATCACCAGACCCGTGTGCCTCTTTTGTAAAAGCCGAGATGATCCCTTTTGCACTTTGGGCACTTTCTGAGGATGATTGAGGCAGAGGCATTTAGTATAACAGCCAAGATTCTCACAGGAGAGCGGGCCTATATTTTGTTATGCGGTGCACTATACTCCCAACGTCGGGTCTTGTCCGATGTCCGTTTAAGAACAGCTGCTGTAAGATTAACAGAAATGGCACTGTTTATACGATGATCTACCCGGTGAAAAAGCGATCAGGAGAGAAGGTCTAGATGCATAGAGATCTCATCATAAGTCTCATCTTACTGTCAGTACTCAGCGGTTGTGCGTCACTACCGAAAAATATTGGCCGCACTGAATCCCGTACGTTTACTGACACGCAAGAGACGCTGCTAGGTAAAGAAGTACAGGCATACAGAGCCCAGGGTAAGACCGGAGATGGTTTTGTTCTCCTTAGTAGTGGTCTCGATGCGTTCGTAGCGAGGGCAGTACTGGCTGAAGTAGCACAACGCAGTCTCGATGTGCAATATTACCTGTATCACAATGACCTCGTCGGCAAACTTTTTACCGGCTTTTTATGGCAGGCGGCTGAGCGAGGCGTGCGGGTACGCTTACTGATCGATGACATGGGAATGGGTGGGCGAGATGCAGGCATCATCGCACTTGATAGTCATCCAAATATTGAACTTCGCATCTTTAATCCCTTCGATCGCGATATTGGCAGGAGTACACAATTCGTTACCGGCCTGGGCTCAGTCACTCGCCGTATGCATAACAAATCGTTTACCGCCGATAATATAGTGACCATCGTAGGTGGACGAAATATTGGTAATGAATATTATGATGCCGACCCGACGCTTGAATTTGCAGATCTCGATGTGATGGCAATAGGTGATGTTGTCAACGAGGTGTCAAAAAGTTTTGATGCGTACAGGAGCAGTTCACTGGCTTATCCGGCGACCACCATTATTAAACAGCGGCCGTCACCGGAAGAATTACAAAAGCTGGAAGAAGGTCTGATGGCCTTTATGCAAGAGCAGCAGACTTCAAACTACATGACAGCACTGCTGAACTCAGAACTGTCTCAGAAAATACGTGATCATGAGCTCACTTATTTCTGGGGTGATGCCACTGTTGTTGTCGATCATGCCGAAAAACTATCCACATCACGAGATGCTAACGAACTTCATCTGGTGACGCAGTTAGCGCCTTATTTTGAGAATATTGAAAAAGAGCTCATGATCATCTCACCTTATTTTGTCCCAGGTGATGAAGGCGTTGCGTTTTTCAAAAGTCTTACGGACAAAGGCGTACGTGTCAAGATCCTGACCAACTCATTGTCATCAAACGATGTTGGTGTAGTGCATGCCGGTTATTCGAACTACCGAAAAGCCTTACTGCGAAATGGTGTCGAGCTATATGAGATGAACAAAAGACTCACACGTGCTCAGCGTAAGCAAAAGAAAGGTGTCGACAGTTCATCCAAAGCCAGCTTACACGCCAAAGTATTTGTGCTTGATCGCAAGCAGGTATTTATCGGTTCGCTCAACCTTGATCCGAGATCGTTCTATGAAAACTCTGAGATCGGTCTGGTGATAGATTCAACTGAGATCGCGCAGGACATGGCTAAAGAGTTTGATGCAGACATTGACAGACACTCATTCACTCTGGAGCTGAGACAAGACGAAGATGGTCATGAAGAGCTATTATGGCACGGTTATGAAGATGATAGACCTGTCACATTCGATGTTGATCCCTACACCGGTTTCTGGCGTCGATTTGGTGTTGGTCTTATGAGCCTGTTACCGATCGAGTCACAACTATAAAAAGCTTTTTTATTACAGCAAGCGCAAAAAGAGTCAGTTCACTACTTTTTAGAATTTCTCTCTAAAAAGAACATGAGCTCATGAGATAGTACCTATCCAAGCAGATGCAATTAATAGCTTTGTTTTATCCAGCTTGTCCCCATTTTTCATTTCTCTCAAACAGCCAAAGTGGCCGGATGCAAACACGATATGTGGCTGGGATGGTACATTTTTTTTGCAATTTGGCCCAAAGTATTTTACCGGGCTTGTAACGGTCCAGATCATGGGAAGCATTCCCCTCAAGAACGTCATAGGTCCATCAATAATGTAAGATGTCAC
>JAUWRZ010000084.1 GCA_030610325.1 Sulfurimonadaceae bacterium
ATAGCGGCTGAGCATATAACGGCCCAGCGGTGTCTCTACTTTCGTATCTGCGAGGTCAGTGAAGGTCTCTACGTTCATCTGCAAGAAGCGTGAAGCGTTGAAGAGTTTGTTGGTGAAGTTACGACTCTGCTCAAGTTTGTCCTGACTCAGGCGGATATCACGTCCCTGTGCGGCAGAGATGGCCAGGGTAAAACGCAGGGCATCGGCACTGTACTTCTCGATCATGTCAAGTGGATCGATGACATTGCCTTTGGACTTGCTCATCTTCTGTCCATGTTCATCGCGTACAAGTGCATGCAGGTAGATGTGGTCAAATGGCAGCTTGCCCATAAAGGTCTCACCCATCATCATCATTCGTGCGACCCAGAAGAAGAGGATGTCAAAACCGGTGATCAGCAAGCTATTAGGGTAGAAGTCCTTAAGGTCATCACTTTGAAATAGTCTGTCCATCTCCGTATCGCCATTACCCCAACCAAGTGTGGAGAACGGCCAGAGTGCTGATGAGAACCAGGTGTCGAGTACATCGGGGTCTTGTCTGATATCACTGCTTGAACAGTGTGGACACTGAGTCGGCTCCTCATCTTTTGAAGCCCACTCATGATCACATGCATCACAGTAGAAGACCGGGATACGATGTCCCCACCAGAGTTGACGTGAGATACACCAGTCGCGCAGTTCACCCATCCAGGCGTTATAGCTGTTGATCCAGTGTGGTGGGTAGAAGGTGGCCTGGCCATCGTTGGTCTTCTCTATAGACTTTTTCGCTACTTCAGCGCGGACAAACCACTGTTTGGAGATATATGGCTCTACGACATTATGGCAGCGGTAACAGTGACCTACCTGATGGACATGCTCTTCGATCTTCTCGATGAAGCCCTCTTCATCAAGTCGTTTGACGATGATATCACGGGCGGAAAGACGTTCCAGCCCTTTAAACTCACCTGCATAGTCGTTTAAGATACCCTTCTCATCAAAGACAGTGATGAACTCAAGGTCATGGCGTTTTCCGACTTCATAGTCATTTGGGTCATGTGCCGGGGTCACTTTGACCAGACCGGTACCAAGATCCTTGTCGACATGTTCATCAGCGATGATAGTGATCTCACGATCACTCAACGGTAGTCTGAGCTTTTTACCGATGATATCAGTGTAACGCTCATCCTCAGGATGGACCATGACGGCCGTGTCGCCAAAGTAGGTCTCCGGACGGGTCGTGGCTACGGTGATCTGTCCGCTGCCATCAGCAAAAGGGTAGCGCATATGGTAGAACTTTCCATTGTGCTCTTCATGCTCGACTTCGATGTCACTGAGGGCACCATCATGGGTACACCAGTTGACCATGTAGTTTCCACGGACGATAAGTCCATCGTTATAGAGATGGACGAATGCCTCTTTGACAGAACTTTTAAGCCCCTCATCCATAGTGAAGCGTTCGCGTTCCCAGGCTGGTGAGACACCCATCTTACGTAGTTGGTCGACCATGATGCCGCCGCTCTCCTCTTTCCATGCCCAGACACGTTCCAAAAAGGCTTCTCGTCCCAGCTCTTCTTTGGTCGTACCTTCAGCGAGAAGCTGCTTTTCGACAACGTTCTGTGTCGCTATTCCGGCATGGTCTGTTCCTGGCTGCCAGAGGGTCTTATAGCCATCCATCCGTTTATAACGGGTGATGATGTCTTGCAGGGTAAAGGTGAGTGAATGCCCGATATGAAGGCGTCCTGTGACATTGGGTGGAGGCATCATGATGGCGAAGTTCTTATCGGCTTTTTGAATACTTTTATTGCCGTCGATCTCGAAATGACCGCGATCTTCCCAGAGCTTATAGTACTGCTCTTCTACGGCTTTTGGATCATAGTTTTGTTTAGACATTGCATGCTACCTTCTCAAGGGCCTCTGAGGGAGAGCCTTATGGTCAGAAATTTTAGGCGAATTATAGCCAAAAAGCAGTAATATTCCACTAAATATATAAGATGTGATGAGCTTGTGATAAGAAGCACGTTACCTATAGTGCACGCAGGAGCTTTATGCCACTTTCAAGACTTAACGAAGATCAGTATAGAGCGGCTACCGCAGCCTATGGGCATAATCTGATCATCGCTTCTGCCGGTACAGGCAAGACTTCTACCATCGTAGGGCGCATCGCTTATCTTCTCGGTAAAGGGGTGAAGCCCCAGGAGATACTCTTACTTACTTTTACGAACAAGGCTGCGCAGGAGATGGTCGATCGTGTCGCACAGTTCTTTGGTAAAGAGGTGGCGTCAAAGATCGATGCCGGGACTTTTCATGCCGTGAGTTATCGCTGGCTTAAGAAGAAAGACGGCAAGGTCGTCTTAAAGCAGCAAAGAGAGCTGAAGACACTCTTTCGCAGTGTCTATGAGAAGCGCTCTTTCCACCACCTTGATGGTGAGGCAGAGCCTTATGGGGCAAACTATCTCTATGATAAGTACTCTTTTTATCAGAACACGGAGATGGTACACCCCTTTGAGAAGTGGATTGGCGACCGACATCCCGATCATGATATCTTTGGCATGATCTATGCCGATATCATCGATGAGTTTGAAGCGCTGAAGACCCAATACGGTTTTCTCAACTTCAATGATCTGCTTTTGAAGATGCGTGATCTTGCCAAGCTTAACGACCTGGGTTATCAAGAAGTGCTTGTCGATGAGTATCAGGACACTAACGCCCTGCAAGGCACTCTGATAGATGCCATGAAGCCACCTTCACTCTTTTGTGTCGGTGATTATGATCAGAGTATCTATGCTTTCAATGGTGCGGACATCTCGATCATCGGTACTTTTGGACAGAAGTATAAAGATGCGATCATCCATACCTTGAGCAAGAACTATCGTTCCACCGTGCCTATCCTCTCTCTGGCAAACAAGGTCATTGGTTATAATGAGCGGATCTACCCTAAAAAGCTGGAAGTGACGCGCGACCATGCAGCAGTCGCACCAAAGCTGTTGGTCTATGATGAACTTTTCGATCAGTACCATGCCATCGCTCAACTCATAGGCAGATCACAGACTGAACTTGAAGAGATCGCTGTCATCTTCAGGAACAACTCCTCTGCGGATGGTATCGAAGCGACACTGCGCGAGCTGGACATCCCCTGTCGCAGACGAGGTGGGGTGAGTTTCTTTGATGCCAAAGAGGTCAAAGCACTGCTTGACATCTACACGCTCATAGTCAACGAGAACGATATGATGGCGTTCATCCATCTTTTTGAATATGCCAAAGGGGTAGGCAGTGCGATCTCCAAAGAGCTTTTTATTGCTTTACAGAAGCTCGGTGGTGGCTCGTTGTTCAAAGGCTTCTATCATCCTGATCCGGAGATCATCAACCCTTTTGAGAAACGTAAGCAGAACTATCAGCTGGGACTCTTTGATGATTTTCTGGAGCTTGGCAGTATCGGGCGTTTTGCCAAGATGGGGTTTGAAGCGAAGTTCTTAAAGAACATGGTCTTGAAACACCCAAAACTCACAAAAGATGGGGCAAAACATCTGCATGACTTCTTTTTGCTCTATAAAGGCTTGACCCAGGTAAAGCAGCCTCGGACAGTCATCCAGAAGATAGCGGGATCAGCTTTTTATGCGAACATCGTCGAGCAACTCGCCTCCAAGCGTGCCCAGCAGCCAGATGGTAAGATCGATGAGAAGGAAAAAGTCGAGTCTCTGGAGCGTATACGACGCAAATCCAGTGTACTCTTTGAACTTGCCAAGCCCTACCATGAGCATGAGCGCTTTTTGAATGCGATGATCTTGGGTTCTCAGGACCTGACTCAGGGGAAGGGTGTACACCTGTTGAGTATTCACGCCTCCAAAGGGCTGGAGTACAAAGAGGTCTATGTCGTCGACCTGATGGATGGCCGTTTCCCTAATCGAAAACTGATGAATCGCGGGGGCAGTCTGGATGAGGAGAGGCGGCTTTTCTATGTATCAGTCACCCGGGCAAAAGATAGGCTGTTCCTTAGTTTTGCACGGTATGATAAGATCAAGAAAGCCAATTTCGTACCTTCTCAATTTCTTTATGAAGCAGGATTGATGCCAAAAGACGATGTCTATATAGCGTTGGTAGAGAAAGAGCAGAAAGAGGATTGAATCAGGGCCGAAGAAGCAGAGAGCTTCTTCTTTATTATGACCTACCCTGAACAGCATTACCCATATCCCACATCGGCAGGAAGATACCAAGAGCCAGGAGTATGACCATGGCAGCGATGAAAAAGAGCATGATCGGCTCAATAGCTTCCGATAAGCCGTCGATGATCGCATCAAAGCGCATCTTATAGTAGTCGGTGACCTTCTCAAGCATAGCATCGAGTTGACCGCTTGACTCACCGGCAGAGATCATCTGAATGATCATGTTCTCAAAGAGTTTAGTGTCTTTGAGACCATTATGAAGAGTGTCACCTTTCTCAACGGCAGAACGGACAGTAGCAAGTTGATCTTTCATTGGAAGGTTATCTATCATATCTATCGAGGTATCGAGTGCTTCAGCGATGGGAATACCGGCCTTTACAAGTTCGGAGAAGACCAGGGTAAAACGGCTTAAAGTAGAGAACTTGATGATGTTCTTGATAAGATAGACACGCAGTAGGAAGGTATGCCATTTATAGCGAAATTCCTTGGAATGGTTTATCATATATTTGAATGACATGACAAACAGGACAATACTGGCAAGGACATAGATACCATAAGTGTTAAAGAGATGCTCAAGAAAAAGAAGGATCTGTGTCGGAAGGGGCAGGGTGGCACCCAGCTCTTCAAAGATATCTTTAAACTGAGGGACGACATAGGAGATAAGGATAGTAAAGGCTACCGCCATCGCTATCATGACATTTCGGGGGTATGCCATCGCTTTTTTGAACTTGACGATATTTCGACGGATCTCTTCAAGCATATCAGCCAGTGAATACATCGCTTCAGCCATATTACCGGTCTTCTCTCCCAAAGCGACCATAGCCAGGGCAAGGTTTCCCAGTTCAAACCGGTAGTTGTTCATCGACTGTGAGAGACTGAGTCCGGAGTTTATGTCATCGCCGATGGTATTGAAGACACGCTTGAGTGTCGCATCATCAGTCGCATCAGCGATCTCTTTAAAGGAGTCATGCACTGAGATGCCTGCATTGGTCATAACAGCAAGTTGTCGGATGGCACCGATCTGCATGTCCGGGTTTATCTTCTTTTTCTGGACGTTCTGCAGGAGGTTGTCTTTGAACTTCTTTAGCTGTTCATCAAGCGGTGGACTGCTTTCGACGACCTTTAAGAGAATCCCGCTGAACTTTATCTTGGCAAGGTAATGGGCCTCTTTTTTGTTCTCTGCATATAGACCATGATCTGTTTTTTTGCCTTTTGATAAGACAGTCGCATTAAAATATTTCATTCTTTTGCCACCTTTAATATTTCTTCGATCGTCGTCACACCGTCAATGGCTTTTTGCATGCCATTGACAAACATGTTGACAAACCCCTCTTTGGCAGCTTGCTCGAGGATCTCCTCTTTTGAACCGCTGTTGGCAATAATACTGGAGATCTCTTCTGAGATCGGTAGTACTTCACTGATCATCTCACGTCCCATATAGCCGCTTCCATTGCACTCTCTACAACCGGCACCTTCGTAAAACACGGTATCTTCGGGGATGTATTGTTGATAGTCGTGCTTGAGTGATTCAGGGATCTCGACACTGTGTTTGCAGTGTGTACATATCTTACGGATAAGTCGTTGTGCCTGAACAGCTACAAGTGCCCCGCTGATAAGATAGGGTTTGATCCCCATATCGACCATCCTTGGGATAGCGCTGACAGCATCATTGGTGTGGAGAGTAGAGATGACCAGGTGGCCGGTAAGTGCTGCTTTTATGGCGATCTCGAGTGTCTCATGATCACGGATCTCACCGATCATTATCTTATCGGGATCCTGACGGAGGATAGAGCGCAGTGCAGCTGCAAAACTAAGGCCGACTTTGGCATTGACCTGGACCTGTTGGATAAGGTTCATCCGGTACTCGACTGGGTCTTCGACCGTGATGATCTTCTCTTCGACACTTCTAAGTTCGTTCAGTGCACCATAGAGGGTGGTCGTCTTACCACTACCGGTCGGTCCTGTGACCAGTAAGAGCCCAAATGGTGCCTGCAGTGCATGGATGAGTTTCTTGTAACCATCTGGGTCCATGCCAGCATCTTCAAGTTTGACCATGGCTTTGGTCTTATCAAGGACACGCATGACGATGGACTCGCCATACATGATGGGAAGTGTCGAGAGACGAAAGTCAAATTCGGCGTCAACGACCCGGGCAGAGAAACGACCATCCTGGGGTTTTCGTCGCTCAGCGATATCGAGGTTGGCAAGGAGTTTGATCCTCGATACCAGTGGTGGATAGATATCTTTGTCAAAGATGAACACTTCTGCTAGTTTACCATCGATCCTGGCTCGGACGACACAGTTCTTCTCTGTAGGTTCGATGTGGATATCACTTGCACGCCCTTTGATGGTAGTCTTTAAGATGACATCGATCAGCTGCAAGATCGAGGAGGCTTCTTGCTGCTCTTCAAGTGTCCCGATGGAGTTGAGCTCTTTACGTATACTCTCTACAAGGTCGCGGACACTGTCTTTTATCTCGATCTTAAAGAGGTAAGCCTGTATCTGCTTCTCTGTTGCGACAGCTATCTCAAGGGGTTTACGTGGGAAAAAGCGTTGTATTGCCTCTTGTGCCTGTATATCGAGTGGATCAGTGAACGCTATCGTGACACTGAGTTCGTTTTGTGAGATAGGAAGGGCACCATAGCGTTTAAGCTGTGCGAGTGGTGCCCGTTCGGCAAGACGGTAGTCCATATCGAGTGAGTCGAGATCGATGAAACGTAACTCAAGTACTTCTGAAAGATACTCTAAGATCATCTGCTCAGATAAGAATGGGAAGTTCTTGATGATAGAGATCTCGTATCTACCGATACGGATCTGCTCTACGACGAATCGTTTGACAAAGTTTATAGAGACGGCACCGACTTTAGTCAATGTCTCCAGAAGTACTTCGTTCTTGATACCACGTGAGGTCAGACGGTCGATCTGCTGCTGTGTTATATGTTTTTTCTCAAGAAGATCCAGTGTTATTCTATCCACAATCCACCTTTACCAGAACACATGCCGTTTTACTAACATTGTATCATAATATTCTTCTATGATCATTTTTCCCAAGGGTCCATTGTATGATATATAGAGTTTATATGTTTTTTTGGGTGACTCTTTATCCCTGTATTGATAGACCACACGCTCTTGTTTATCACTATCATTGCTATAGAGGTCAAATACTTTGGAGAGTATATGCTCAGTAGAAGGGAGCCTAAGTGCGGGAATAGGCTTTTTATCTATGAGAGAGTGATAGAGCATCTTCTTCTGCATCAAGATGACTGAGAAGTAGGCAGAGTTAGCTCTTGCCTCGGCTGAGTGCTTTAAGATAGACGTGGGTACGGCAAGTCGGTCAATATAGTCAGCTTCAAGACATGACAGTGCATAAAGGGTGACAAAAGACTCATCTTTTCGATTAGGGTGAAATGTCCGCATACCATAATTACATGCAGCACTGTACTGCTTGTTTTGGTAGAGTCTATAGATCTCCTGTCTATCATCAGGATAGAGAGATGCCATCAGGAGCAAGCTTAAGAGAAGTGTTCTCATCTGAACTCACCATGGATTATCTCATCAAGAAGTATCTTTGCCCTGGCAGAGTCTGAAGTATCTATGTAGGATGAGAGTGCTTTTTTAGCCATCTTTTTTTGATCAAGCTTGACCAGTGATCTTGCGAAGATAAGCCAACTGTCTTCGATATCACTATTGAT
>JAUWRZ010000342.1 GCA_030610325.1 Sulfurimonadaceae bacterium
AAGGTCTTCGGGCATCGTACCATGTCCTTTGATCCGCACGCCATACACATTGACACCCTGCTTATGCAGATACTCCGCTATCTCACGGACCTCTTCCGGAGCCGACTTGTACCCATGCGCAAAGATGATCCCCGTTGTGTACTCCGGGTCAAACAGGATAAACGGTCGGCCTACCTCTTTTGGTTTGGAAGCGATGACAGAGTAGAACTGGTTGTAATCCTTTTTGTAGATCTGCAGGTCTTCACGGTAGATACCATAAAAGATAGCTTCAGCTATCTCACAAGGCTGTCGCTGCATACTCTCATGGACACTCTCGCGAAAGGCGTCCAACAGAGCTGTCTCGTTCCAGACGACTCTAAGTGTGTTCTTTACTCGTATATCATTGAAGGTATGGTTGTTGAGCATAGCACTTTTATTGATGTGGTAGACATCTGCTCTTGTGCGCAGCAGTATCTTCTGGTCGATCGCCAAGCGCAAGACACTCTCAAAGGCCAGATGACTCTCCTCGCTGATCAATGTCATCAGTGCTTTACCAAGCTCCTCATGGATGTTGTAGATATCAAGAGAGACGACCTCACCCGCAGCAAAATAGATAGCTCGTCTTAGCTGATCGACCGTCAATGTCTCAAAACGATACTCCATCAACACCGCGATAAAGAGATGGTCGAAGGAGATCATCACATTCTTATAGACCACATCCATAAAGTGTGTCGTCAGGGTATGACGATGCGCCTGCAAGAGCGTATGATGCAGTCTCTTCAGCTCATTGCTTTCCTGGACTTGTGAATACTGTTTAGCTTCATGAAGATAGTGTGCCATATCGATCGCTTCATCAAACGTGATATGGATCTCTGCGTTAGAGAGCAGGTTACCTTCTATCTCCAACTCCTCCATCATCGCTGCCGAAGCGTTCTCCCCGGCAAAAAGTGTTGCCATACTCATCATCGGGTTCTTTCCCGGGCGCAATGGCATATAGGAGATGTTGACAGGAGTGATGACCGTACTTTGATAAGTCAGCTCATCTTCGTCGAGAAAATACTTTTCCCGGTAGCTATCTATTGCATCACCCTTCTCCTCTCTTTGCACGGCCCGGTACTCAAGTTTCATCATCTGCGCTTTAAGTGCCATCATCGCCGCACCAGTATAGATACCGGCATGACGGAATGGGGTATGCAGGATGAACTCTTTCTCTTTGCTGATCTTCTTGTTTTTTACCATACTCCCTTCAGGATAGATCAGCCAGTTCTTTCTTCCGCTCATCAGGTCACCGATGATGATCTCATTGCGATGTCGATTTGCGGTAGAGAGCGTGCCTGACTCCTCGAGGTAGGCACCAAGCAGACCGACAAAGAGCGACTTATCTGCCAAAGAACGTACCGGGACATCGGTATGTTTCTGGATCACATAAGGCATCAACAGCGTTTCGAAACGGGTAAAGTGATTGGCGACAAAAAGCGTGGGTGCATCTCTGGAGATATTTTCCTCCCCATGCACATGGATGTTAGTCCGTAAGATGGTGTCGACCACTTTAAGCATGAAGTTTGTCGAGCGATAGACAAGATCTGTCATCTCAGGCTCTTCTATTGAGGTAATCATCTATACGATAGGCATCCACCTGCACAACAGCTTGGGCATCACGCTCGACCTCCTTGAGAAGTCTAAACTCCTCTTCGTCGATCACCCCGTCTTCCAAAGCACTCTTATACAACCTCTCACTTTTGACTGACCTGCCTGACTTGACAGCTTCTTTGATGCGTAGCTTGAGGGGCAGGACATCAGAGAGTCTTAGCAAGACGGTCTCTATCATATGCAGGCTCTCCTCTGCCGCATCAGGCAGGTAGATACCTTCACTCAATGCATCACGGGCTTCTCCCGGTGAGACCAGTTTCTCAGACAGGCTGTCATGCATCACATCTGTCGGTGACCTACCCATACTATTTAGACGGGCGAACCAGCGTACCGGTACACTAAACACCCATCGAAGCACACCATCTCCAAAGTTACTGAAGATCTCCTCATAAGCGATCTGGATCTGGTAAAGTGCATAGTCGCCTATCCATCTAAGATAGATCTCATCCTCTTTTTTCCGACCTTCTGCCTCAAAACGGCGCATCGTCGCTATCAGCAGATACATCCAAGAGAGTATATCGCCAAAACGTGCACTGAGCATCTCTTTTTGTTTCAAGCCTCCTCCATAATAAGCCAGCATAAGATCAGTCATAAAAGCAAACTGGGCGCTTGACCAGACAAGCTTGCGCTCATACTTTGCCAGCAGCCCTGCTGTATATGTCCTGTGCAGATGACCGCGAGTCACACTTAAGAGCTTCGTCCGCAGATAGTTACGAAGCGTAAAACCGACATGCGACCAGAAGTACTCGTCAAAAGCATCTACATCTCTGCGCTCAAGTGCTTCGATCTCTTCGTAGGCATAAGGGTGACAACGGATGACACCCTGTCCAAACTGGATCAGTGTCCGGGTCATGATGTTCGCCCCTTCTACTGTGATGGCGATCGGTGCTCCCATGTAAGCATTACCCAACAGGTTTCGTTTACCAAGGATGATCCCGGCACCACCAAGCAGATCCATCCCGCTGTTGATGACATCACGAAACTTCTCAGTAGCGTGATATTTCATCACCGCGTTGATGACAGCCGGCTTCTCACCATCATCTATCGCACCAATGGTGAAGATACGTGCCGCGTCCATCATATAGGTGTAGGCCGCGATCATCGCAAGTTCCTGTTTTACCCCTTCGAAGCGGGCGACCGGGATGCCAAACTGTTCACGGATCATTGTGTAAGCCCCTGCGACTCTGGCAGTAAGTTTCATGCCACCTGTCCCAGTCGAGGGCAGTGAGATACCCCGACCGACGGAGAGAGACTCCATCAGCATCTTCCAACCCAGACCGACCCCTTTTTCTGCCCCGACAATATCTTCTATCCCGATCACGACCCCATGCCCACTGATCGGGGAGTTAATAAACGGTACGCCAAGCGGGTCGTGTCGTCTTCCCTGTATGACACCCTGCGCTGTTGAGGGGACCAGAGCAAAGGTGATACCCGGCTCAAGACCCATACCCAAAAACTCATCCGGATCTTTAAGTACAAAAGCCAGACCGATCACCGTTGCGATGGCTCCGAGTGTGATGTAACGTTTCTCAAACTCAAGCAAGATCCGCAAGGCACCCTGCTCATCTTTGA
>JAUWRZ010000498.1 GCA_030610325.1 Sulfurimonadaceae bacterium
ATATGCTCAAGTCGCAGACTCTTGTAGTGAGGGATGGTGATCTCTTTCATCGCTTATCTACTCCATTTTTTACGAAGCATATCATCTTCGTGCTGTTAAAGGGAATCTAAAGTTGACTCTTAGTCAAACCCGACTACCATACGCTCAATAAAACAGATAGACCAAATATTTGACAAGAGAGATGATGATGGAAGATATCAAACTGACCCAATACAGCCACGGAGCCGGTTGCGGCTGCAAGATCTCGCCTAAACTGCTAAAGAACATCCTGGAGACTTCTCGTGAGCCTATCGAGTATCCGGAACTTCTCGTCGGTAATGCCAACAATGATGATGCCGCCGCTTTTGACCTGGGTAACGGGACATCAGTCCTTAGTACAACAGATTTTTTCATGCCTATCGTCGATGACCCATTTACTTTTGGGCGTATCGCTGCGACAAATGCCATAAGCGATATCTATGCCATGGGCGGAAAGCCGCTGATGGCGATCTCCATCTTTGGCTGGCCCATCGACAAGCTTGACGCCGATGTCGCACGACAGGTCATCGAAGGGGGAAGGGCGGTATGTGAAGATGCAGGGATCCCACTCGCAGGGGGACACAGTATCGACTCACCAGAGCCGATCTTCGGCCTTGCAGTCACTGGAGTAGCCAATAATAAAGATATCAAACGCAACGATACCGCTGAACCAGACTGTGCACTTTTCCTGACCAAACCACTGGGTATCGGTATCCTCACGACAGCACAAAAGCAGGGTAAGATCTCTGAGAGTGATATTGATGTCGCTATTGATGCGATGTGTACGCTTAATAAGATCGGTGCCGAGGTCTCAAAGCTTGAAGGCGTCACTGCACTGACTGATGTCACAGGCTTTGGACTGCTTGGACACCTGAGTGAGATCTGTGAAGGCAGCGATATCAGCGCTACTATCCGTTTTGATGATGTGCCGATCTTGCCAAATGTCAAAAAGTACCTGGCCATGGAGTGTGTACCTGGCGGGACACGTCGTAACTTTGAGAGTTATGGTCATAAGATCGGGCCTATGGACCCTCAGCAGCAGGACATCCTCTGTGATGCACAGACCTCAGGCGGACTTCTGTGCGCGGTGCGAAAAGATGCGCTTGATGACTTCTTCGCTATCACAGAATCGGTAGGACTTGAACTCTCACCGATCGGCGAGACCACCACGCGAAGTGAACATCTTATCGAGGTCATCTAAGATGGGACTGCCACTGAGTGATGACTTTCGCTCCATAGTCTTGCAAAACAGACCACTCATAGACGTCCGTGCACCAGTCGAGTATGAGAAGGGAGCTTTCCCCAACAGCGTCAACTTGCCCTTGCTTGATGATGAAGAGCGCAGACTTGTAGGCATCCGTTACAAAGAGTCCGGTAACGATGCTGCAGTAGGACTGGGTCAACAGTTGATCAGTGGAAACGTAAAAGATGAGCGTATATCCCGATGGAAAGAGTTTATTAAAGCAAATCCGGATGCTTACATCTACTGTTTTCGTGGTGGACAACGCTCTGGTATCAGCCAGGGTTGGTTGGCTGAAGCCGGGCATACTATCCCCCGTCTTAAAGGTGGTTATAAAGCCTTTCGAAACTTTCTCATCACAGAGTCTGAACGGATAAGTGCTGAGGCAAAGACCCTTATCATCGGCGGACGGACCGGTTCAGGCAAGACCTTGTTGATCAAACAGCTCGACAATACCATCGACCTTGAAGGCATAGCCAATCACCGGGGCTCCTCATTTGGCCGCTTCATCTCACCACAGCCGGCACAGATCGATTTTGAGGACCAGCTTGGTTATGCTCTTATCCACCATGAAGCAGCAGGTCATCAACACCTCGTCATCGAACACGAGAGCCATAACATAGGAAGAGTCTACATACCCAAGCCACTCTTTGAGAACCTGCAGCAAGCAGGACTTCTGATCTTGG
>JAUWRZ010000286.1 GCA_030610325.1 Sulfurimonadaceae bacterium
AAAGATGATCTTCTGTGCGCCCAGACTCGCTGCTATCTTACTCGCAGCCAGGTCGGCGTTGACATTAAAGCCGGGATGGTTCATCTCATCACCCGAGGCGATAGGGGCGATCACAGGGATGAACTTCTCGGCTATAAGGTTCTCTATGACACTCTTGTCTACTTTGGTGATATTACCGACAAGACCATACTTCTCACTGTCTATCGGCTTTGCCGTGATGAAGTTGGCATCTTTACCACTTACACCCAGTGCTTTGGCACCATGTTGGTTGAGTAAAGAGGTGATCTCGTTGTTGATACTGCCAGATAAGACCATCTCGACGACTTCCATCGCTTTCTCATCCGTCACACGTAGACCATCTACAAACTTACTCTCTATCTCTAATCTATCCAGAAGACCGCTGATCTTGTTACCCCCACCATGGACGATGACAGGTTTGATGCCCACAAGGTACATCAGTAGGATGTCCTGTGCAAACTTCTCTTTAAGTTTTGGATTGATCTGTGCGGATCCACCATATTTTATGACAAATATCTGATTGGCAAATCTTTTAATATAAGGAAGGGCGTCAAGGAGTACCTTGACCTGATCCATCTTTTTCTTCATCTATAGTTCTCCACATATGTATCTATTTTATCTAACAGTCTCTCACTTACTTCAAGATCGAGTTCAAGCAGTGACAGAGGAAGTCCAAACGCTTCCATCTTGACATAGTCTTTAAAGGTCACCAGTAGCGAGGTCGCCCCACTTTCAGCCAAGATCGCTTCAAGCTCCTCTTTAGTGAAAAAGTGATGGTCGGGAAAGTAGTGTCTTGCCTCTACCTCCGGCAAAAAAGCGTCCAGTCGTTCAGGTCTTGCGATGGCCGTTACCAGGACCATCCGCCGAGTGGCATCTTTTAGTGTGACATGTCGAAAGAACTCTCTGCCCTCTTCAAGCAGCAGTGCCTCTTTCCCCTTCCACAGGCGCTCACGGTAAGGACCTGATGGCAAACAGGCATGGCTGCTTGTCTTCACATCGATGAGAAGGTCAAGTTTCTCTATTTGATGCTTACTGTAGCCATCATCAAGGAAGATGACACTACAGCCCATGCTCTTTGCCTGTTCAATACCTGCCTCACGCTCTTCACTGACGATCACCACTACACCGCAAACACTTCGGGCATAGATCATCGCCTCATCACCGCTGCAGCGTACATCACACAAGATAGTCTCTCCATCAGAGACTACCGCCATACCCTTGCTGTGACGGCCATAACCACGTAAGACGATAGCCGCGTCCTTATAACGACCCGCTAATGCACTTACCAGTGGGGTCTTACCGCTTCCACCTACCGTCAGATTACCTACACTGACAACAGCGGCACCCTGCCCAAGCGGCTTTTTCAGATGAAAGCGCCAATACATGATGGCGCAATAGAGCCAACTTAAGGGCAGTAAAAGCAGTGAGATAAGACGCTGATATCTATCGGGTGCGTAAAGATAACGCTCCCCCCAGCTATGCAGTCTCTGTGTCAAACCCGACTTTTAGCGACATCTTTGATCGCCTTACAGACATAGTCGACTTCTTTGTCACTCATCGATGCATAAAGTGGGATCGAAAGGATCTGCTGATAGTTACGCAGAGCGACAGGGAAATCATTGATCCGTAGACTATATTTGCTTTTATAGTAACTTAACAGATGCAGCGGGATATAGTGCAGACCGCTCTCGATCCCCTTGGCTTGCAGTTCACGGGCAAACGAGTCACGGTTCTTATCTACTTTGAGGATGTAAAGCGAGAAGAGATGATCCTCTTTGACTACCGGAATAGAGATATGGCCAACACCATCGAGCTTCTTGTCATAGACCGCTGCGATCTCTTTTTGACGTGCTATCTCACTGTCACGCTTCTCCAGTTGTACCGTGATAAAAGCCGCATCAAGGGGACTCATCGTGTATTTATTGCCAATATCTACGACATCATAGACATAGTCAAGACCACCATCATCGATGATCATGGCATGATTTCTAAGCAGCTTCGCACGTTCCATGATATCTTCATCATCAGTCACCAGCATACCACCGTTACTGACGTTCTTCTTCAGATGCGGACTGAAGTTAAAACAGGTGATATCTGCACCGGTAGAGCCTATTTTCTCACCCTTATAGGTAGCACCCAATGCATCACAGGCATCTTCGATTATCTTGACATTATAGATCTTGGCGATGTTGTAGAGACGTTCAAGGTTCATCGTCTGTCCTGCGACATGTGAGACGATGACCGCTTTTAGTTTTTTAGAGACATTATCTTCGAGATAGGCTTCGAGTCTGTTCAAGTCGATATTAAACGTCTCTTCATCAATATCGATAAAGACCGGCTCTGCATCAAAGTGACGGACTACCTCTGGAAGTGCAGGAAAAGCATTGACTGAACAGATGACCTTATCACCACGCTTAAGGTCGATCGCCAACATGGCAAGGTGTAGTGCACCTGTACCGTGTGAGGTAGCCAGTGCGTATGAAGCACCTGTATATGACTCGAACTCGCTCTCAAGGTCTTCGATGATAGAAGAGGCTTCTCCATCAAGTACCTCATCTATACGTTCACGCTCATCTCCGCCTATGTCTGCCCGGTAAAAAGGTATAGTCATACTCATCACTCACTCCTTATAAGGTTATATCTCTTGGATAATTGAAATCATGGTTGATCGTCCGCGATGTCAATTTCGCGATAACCGGCATCTTGCGCTTGAACTGATTGCGATAGATACGTGTTATGATCATATCTACGAGCTTCTCTTCAAACTTCTCGTTCAACAACTCTTCTCTTGATGCACGTTCCTCGACATAGCGCTTGAGCACTGCATCGAGTTGGGCATAGGTGTAACCGAGGTCATCTTCATCGTTCTGACCCTCCCATAGATCCGCAGAGGGCGGTTTATCGACAATCGAAGCCGGTACACCAAGATAACGGGCCAGCTCAAAGACTTCGGTCTTATAGAGATCACCTATAGGGTTCAATGCACTGGCAAGGTCACCATAAAGCGTCCCATAACCCAGCATCAACTCACTCTTGTTACTAGTCCCAAGCACAAGCCCGACCTGCTCTGCCGAGACATCATAGAGTGTTGCCATGCGCATACGTGATGAGAAGTTCCCTTTGCGAAGGTTATCCATCGTCTCATCTTCGTAAGCTTTTAAGAGTCTTTCGATACTTTTAGTAACACAGTTCATGCCAAATGCTTTACAGAGCTCATCCGCGTCATCAAGACTGCTTTGCGAGGAGTAGTGTGAGGGCATCTTGACACATAGTAGGTCATCCCCAAAGGCACGGTGTGCCAATACTGCCACTACGGCAGAATCGATCCCGCCACTCAGCCCTAAAACGGAACGTCTCAGACCGGTCTTATAGACTTCATCCTGTAAAAATCGGACAAGATGATCAGAGATCTCCGCATATTTACTCATCGAAACGCATCCTTACTCAAAACTGAAGTAGAGTTTAACAAATTTGATTATATCCTACTTCTGTTTACAAAGAAAACTTATTAACAAACTTTTTCCGATGCGATGATATTTAGCTCATCACAGCTAAAACCAGCCTGCTGGCGGGCTTTCACGTTGATCATCTTCTTTCTTGGGAAGCTTCTCGGGTAGTACTTTTCGATGATCTCA
>JAUWRZ010000482.1 GCA_030610325.1 Sulfurimonadaceae bacterium
AGGTGCTGACATGACGACTTTTTTTACACCGTTCTTGACATAAGCCTGTGCTTTCTCAGTCGTCAAGAAGACACCGGTACACTCGATGACTACTTCAGCACCCGCAGAGCCGAAATCAAGTTCGTTCAAGTCACGAGTACTGAACATCTTTACTGTCTTGCCATTGATCTCGATCGTGTTGTCGTCGATGACCTTTGCGTCTACACCAGTATGTACACTGTCATATTTGAAAAGGTACTCTAGCATATCTGGTTTTGCTGTTGTATTGATAGCTACAAGCTCGATATCGTCACGTGAAGTGATGATCTTTGCTACGATCATTCCTATTCGTCCTGTTCCGTTGATTGCTGCTTTGATTGCCATTTTTAGTCCTTTTGGTTTTATTGATCGCATTATAATAATTTTATGCTAATTTAATTCATAAAGTATGCCTAAATATTGTGCTATCTTGTAATAAAACGCGTTGAAACCGTTTTAAATCAAATTGTCGCTATGATTTGATCATATATTCACATTATTTTTGCCAGGAGTTCAGATGAGTCTACACCCATATGCCGGAAAACTTGCCCCCAAAGAGATACTTATCAATGTGCCGGAGTACATATCAGCTTACTATATGAAAGAGCCCAGTGTAGAGAACACTGCAGAACGTGTCAGTTTCGGTACTTCAGGCCATCGTGGCAGCTCTGTGAAACGAAGTTTCAATGAAGCACATATTCTGGCGGTCACGCAGGCGGTCTGTGACTACCGTAGAGATGCGGGTATAGAGGGGACACTCTTTATGGGTATGGATACTCACCCGCTCTCCTACCCTGCTCAACTGACGGCGCTTCAGGTCCTTGCTGCCAATGGTGTCGAGGTCCGTTACGCCAAAGAGGTCGGTTATACCCCTACTCCGGTCATCTCCCATGCGATCTTGACTCATAACAGTGAAGGTTCTGCTCTGTGTGACGGTATCGTCATCACCCCATCACACAACCCTCCCTCAGACGGTGGTTTTAAATACAATCCACCACATGGTGGTCCGGCAGATACGGATGTGACAGATGTCATCGAAGCCCGGGCCAATGCTATTTTGGAACATGGTCTGGGAGAGGTGAGTAAGGTACCGCTTGATGAGATAGGAGTGATGCCTAATATCAAACAATATGATTTTGTCACCCCTTATGTAGAGGACCTTCAAAACGTCATCGATATGGATGTCATAGTTGAGTCGCAGATACGCATAGGTGCGGACGCCATGGGTGGTTCAGGACTTGACTACTACCCTGCGATCAAGAAGCGATATGGTCTGAACATGGAGGTCTTCAACAACACACTTGACTCTACCTTCTCGTTCATGCACTGCGATAAGGATGGCAAGATCCGCATGGACTGCTCCTCACCGTATGCGATGGCGGGACTCGTAGCACTGAAAGAGGATTTCGATATCGCTTTTGGCAATGATACTGACTTTGATCGTCATGGGATCGTCACCAAAAGTGTTGGCTTGATGAACCCTAATCATTACCTTAGCGTCGCTATTGCCTATCTCTCCAGTAATCGTGCTCAGTGGAGCGCGGACCTGGGTATTGGTAAGACACTGGTGAGCAGTTCTATGATCGACCGTGTCGCGGCAGATATGGGCAGAGAGGTCATAGAGGTACCTGTCGGTTTTAAATGGTTTGTCGACGGCCTTGTCAAGGGCACTATCCTCTTTGGTGGTGAAGAGAGTGCAGGAGCCAGCTTCCTTCGTAAAGATGGTACGACGTGGTCTACTGACAAAGATGGGATGATCATGAACCTGCTTGCTGCTGAGATCACGGCAAAGACCGGTCGTGATCCCGGAGAGCACTATCAGGATATGACAGAGAAGTTTGGTGCGCCTATCTACGCTCGTATCGATGCTCCTGCGACACCTGAGCAAAAAGCAATACTTAAAAAGCTCTCTCCTGAAGATGTCAAAGAGCAGATGCTTGCAGGTGAGAAGATCGAAGCGATCTTGACCAATGCACCGGGTAATGGCGCAGCCATAGGTGGTTTGAAAGTAGTCGCTAAAAACGGCTGGTTCGCTTTGCGCCCTTCGGGTACGGAAGATATCTATAAGATATATGCGGAGAGTTTTATAGATGAAGCACATCTGGTGCGTATCCAGA
>JAUWRZ010000204.1 GCA_030610325.1 Sulfurimonadaceae bacterium
AGAGTTCATCACAACTGCAAAAAGAGGCTGTGTTCAGTCTCTTTGGCGATGATGCTGAGGTGACGACGGTAGATCTGAATCTCAAGAACGAGCCGGAGTTTGAACTTAAGACTATTTTGGAGTTTGAGAAAGAGACACTTGGTTTTTACGTCTCGGGTCACCCGCTTGACTCCTACCGCGAGCAGATCGAAGGGTTGGAGTACACACTCTCTTCAGATGTTGAGAACATAGCTGATGGTTCGACTGCGATCTTTATTGGTAAAGTCGAGGAGGTCACGAAGAAGATCTCCAAAAAAGGGAATCAGTTCGGCATCGTCAACTTAATGGACTTTCACGGAAATATCGAGATGATGCTCTTCTCGGACAAGCTCGATCAACTCGAGGGGATGGACCTTGAAGAGCCGGTCTCGTTCAAAGTGAAAGTCACGCACACTGAGATGTTTACCCGTATCAGTGTCTTGAAGATCCTCTCACTCAAAGATGTGAAGCGAGAGTCGAAAAAGGTCGATACGAAGATCATGGAGAAACCGCCTGAACCGCTGATGCTACGCTTGCATCTCAACAAAGATATGCAGCGACTCGAAGAGCTTTACCGACTGGTACGACGTTACCCGGGCAATCGACCGCTGAACCTCACCATCGTCTCGAAGTTACAGAACATAGTGATGGAGTCGGCTATCAGGGTAGATAGTCAAGTGCTTGAAGAGTTGGCAAAGATGAGTGATGTTGATGTGGCGTGAGAACCAAACTAAGAACTAAAAGTTAAAAACGAAAAATTAAAGAGAAAGAGCATTATGGACGTAAATGATTTTAATGAGGGACTATTAGGCTTTTTGGACGCTTCTCCGACACCGTTTCATGCGGTTCGTAATATGGCGGGGATGCTGGAGAACGCAGGTTTTGAGCGTCTTGATGAGAAGGCTAGCTGGAAGCCGGTGCGTGGTCATAAATACTATGTCATACGTAACGACTCCTCCATCATCGCCTGTACCTATCCGAAGGAGCGCAACGATTACCTGATGATCGGAGCCCATACGGATTCGCCAAACCTGAAGATCAAACCCAACCCGGTCATCAAAGGTGACGGTGTCGTCAAACTCGGTGTCGAGAAGTATGGCGGCGTGCTCTTAAACCCGTGGTTTGACCGTGATCTCTCTGTTGCCGGACGTGTGATCTACAGCGATGAGAAGAACCATATTCAAGAGAGCCTGATCGATATGCAAGAACCGGTAGCGATCATCCCCTCTCTGGCTATTCATCTTGATAAAGAGGCCAATAGCAACCGGACTGTCAATGCACAGACGGACATCCCTCCGATCATCTCGACCGATGAGTCATTTGAGTTTGATGAGTGGATCACCGAAGCGCTTGAAAAAGAGGGTGCCAAAGAAGTCGCTAAGATCCTATCTTACGAACTAAGTTTCTACGATACGCAAAAAGCTTCCTACGTCGGTCTAAAAAAGGATTTCATCGCATCTGCCAGGCTCGACAATCTCCTTAGCTGTTACACGGCGCTTCTCGCTATCTGTAGTGTGGAAGCAGACGTGCCGATGTTGATGTTCTGTAGCGATCATGAAGAGGTCGGTAGCCGCTCGACATCGGGCGCGGCAGGACCATTTTTGGAGAACGTCCTTCGTCGTCTCTATCCGGAGTATGAACCTTTTACACAGATGCTGCAAAGCTCTATCATGGTCTCAAGTGACAATGCGCATGCCATCCACCCGAACTTCAGTGACAAGCATGATAAGAACCATGCACCGCATATCAACGAAGGTATTGTCATCAAGGTCAATGCCAATCAGCGATATGCTTCCAATGCCCGTACCATCTCACGTTTTATCCATGCGGCGGATGAAGCGAAGATGCCTTACCAGAAATATGTGACACGGACCGATATGGGTTGTGGTTCGACCATTGGACCGGCAATAGCAAGTGGACTTGGCATAGAGACCATAGACATCGGCCTTCCGACCTTTGCCATGCACTCCATCCGCGAACTTGCCGGAAGTAAAGATGCGCATGAGCTCTACCAGATCTTTTTGATGATGAGCCGCTATGGCTGAAGCTATCACTCCCGAAGAGCTTAAGGCCCTTATCGATCAGACCTACAAGGTCGAGAACGAGTACAAAGCGCTTCGCAGTGATTACGCCTACCTACTCGACACCATAGAACAGGTGGTCGAGTTCCTTCCCAATGCTATCTGGATACTCGAAGAAGACGGTGAGGTCTTTTTACAAAACTCCATCGCTAAAGAGCTTGTCGTGCTTCTACCGATGCTTAAATATGAGAACAGTGATTATGAGGTGAGCTTTCTTGAACGCTTTTATCTCATCAAAAGTAATCGTTATAAAGAGAAGTACCTCTTTAGTGCGACCGATATCACAGAGCAAAAACGTAAAGAGAACCTGGAGACGATGGGGCAGATGGCGGCACACCTTTCACATGAGATCCGTAATCCCATCGGGGCTATCTCCCTGATGACTTCGACACTGAAAAAACGGGTCATAGAGGAGAACCGTCCGATGGTCGATGAGATACAGAAATCTGTCTTTCGCATCGAACGTATTATCAAAGCTACCTTGCTTTTCTCCAAAGGTATCAAGGCAAATATCCAGGCTATGCGCTGGAGTGAGGTCGATGAGGCTTTGAAGAAGGCTATGGAGTATTACAGTCACAGTAAAGATATCACATTTATATTGCCTGAGCACCAGTTCATCCTCTCTGGTGATGCTGACCTTCTAGGGATGATGTTCTCTAACTTTATCTTCAATGCTATCGATGCGATCGAACTTGATGAGGAGGAGAGTGGGGATATCGAGATGATGTATGATCATGACGAGCACTTCCATATCTTTACCATCTATGACAGTGGCATACCCATAGAGAACAAGCAGTCACTCTTCGAGGCTTTTAAGAGCAGTAAGGTCAAAGGTAATGGCCTTGGTCTAGTCCTCTCACAGCAGATAGCTCAAGCACATGGCGGTGATGTCTCACTGGTGGAGGGAGAGCGAAAAGGTTTTAAGATCACGCTCTTGAAAGAGCATGGATAGAAGAGCTTTAGAGATCCCAGGTACCACGGTCTCTTTCTGGAGCTACAGAGTGGAGGGTATAGAGTATGTCGAGTTTGACTGCACGCATTGCCAGATGCCCGAACCGATGGTCAACCTGGTGTATGCCCTGAAGCTTCTTGATGCGAAAGATAAGAGAGTAGTGATGATCAATATGCAAGAACCCACACCCTTTTACCCGCGTATAGCTGATGAAGTGGAGTGGGAGGTTACCCCGTTGGAGAACGGGGATGTGAAAATCATATTTTCATTGAAGTAAGTGCGTTGATATTAAGAAATATCAATACATCTAGTATTCAAGTGTACGAGGCAGCTCTTTCGCCTGTGCTATCCAGCCTTCGACTAGTGTGAGGGCAGGGACTTTACGGACAAGGTTCTTCGCTTCGTTGACTTCAGTCATCTTTGCATGAAGATTAGCGGCATTTCTCGTACCTAACTGAGGCACGGTATTGACACCGGCGACTTCAAGCAGATCGGCGTACTGCGTACTGATCCCTTTGACTCTGGCCAGGTCGGCACGGTTGACCCAGTTTAAGATCAGTTTTTGGCTGATACCGGTCTTCTCTGCGAGGGCTTTGCGTTCTGCTTTTGTATTAGCATCCTCAAGTAGCTTTTCTATAGAGCCTATCCCTACCTCTTTGAGTTTAGCCTGATAAGATGGTCCGATACCTTCGATGTCTGAGAGTTTTGCCATGTGTACCCCTTTAAGATTTGATGGACTATTATCTAGCAATGTTTCTTAACCTTCTGTTATATGGCGTTGTTTTAGCTACTTTTCCCATAAGAGTGCCACGGTCTTTACGATGATATCTGTCTTACGCGGTTTGATGGCAAAGGTCTCTATCTCATAGTCGTCGATGGCAAACTTCTCATCGAGTCGGTAGACCTTCTCTTCCAGTTCTTCGTTGAGCATCTCGATATCCTGTTCGATGTCGGTGATGGCACTTTCAGCGCGTTGGACATCACCGCGTTCTTTCAGGACACTTTTACCCCCACGTAGTGCACGTGAACCTTTACTCATCGTCGAGCGGCTACTGCTGCCAAAGAGGGCACCGAGGATGGTCATACCTACTGTGATAGCAGTATCGGTCGTCTTTGCGTTGACATCAGACTCCTCCTTCTCAAGTTTGAGTAGTGCTCGCTGCAGACGCTTCTGAAGTCGCAGGTCCTTGGTCCGGTAGCTGGTGGTCAACTTCTCAATAGCAGCTTCTTTTTTCTCACTAAGCGTATCTTGTACGATGACTTTGAAATCTCTAAGGCTCTGGTGTGGTTTGGATTCGAGTCTCAGTGACCTGATGCGAAACAGCTCGATGGATCGGTTATGGTAGAGATACGTTTTGAGTGTACGCTCGTAAGCCTTAAGGTCTTTGGCACTGCTGATATCGTTAGGAAGTGCTGAGAATGATGCATGAGTAGTACTCTTTTTAGGTAGTCTCTCCAGCTCATGCTCCATCTCCATGGCATCTTCCCATGTTATCGGAGAGGTAGACTCATCGAGCTCGATCTTCAGTGTTGAGCACAAGCCCATCCTCTCCCCAATGATCGATGAGTATTTCAATGACACTTCCATGAACGAAGGCAACAGTTTCCTTCCCTCTCTTGCAGCATCTGCGCAGGTACGTTTCTATAACCAGCGAAAAGGCATCGATGAGGCAGAAGATGTCACACTGAAGGTCGAGCTCGATGAGTCTACCTCTCCGATAACATGGGAAGATGCCATGGAGATGGAGCATGAGCTGGAGAGACT
>JAUWRZ010000067.1 GCA_030610325.1 Sulfurimonadaceae bacterium
CACAGATAACTTTTGACGAGTACATCACCATAGCGTTGACGAACTATCGTGACACCTTTAAAGACTCAGGAGAGCAGCAGTGGTTTGATGATCTCAATGCCGGGCTTGATCGTATTCGAAAACGTCTTGGCAGTGAACGTCATCAGAATATAAAGGGTCTGCTTGGGGATGCTTATGAAGAGCAGCTAAACAGTGGTGATACCCAAGCCCATAAAGCATGGGTGTCAGCACTTTTGCATGAGTATTATGACCCGATGTATGATTACCAGATCAAAAAGAGTCCGATCCCTATCCTCTTTCGCGGTAATGCGCAGGAGGTCCTTGCCTTTATCCGCTCCCGTGAGTCTTAAGAGCATCTTCTAAGTATGCATATTACATAATATCAATATTAGAGCCAAGAGAAAAAGTCGAGACCGACCACCTCTCTTGCGCTATAATGCTCCTCAACTAATCACAAAGGTACGCCAGTGGACCCAATGACTTTAATGATCGCTGTGATAATCCTTATCATCCTATCGACCGGTGGGTTTATCTATTACCAGGAAAAGAAAGAGAGCCCCTCTGGCACAGGAAAGTCTGCCGCTTTGAAAAAAGAGGAGATCATCAATGGATATAAGGCAGAGATGGAAGCACTGCTGATAGAGCATCAAGATGATGGTATGCGGTGTCTTAGCGAGAAGAGAAGGACACTGCACCGTATCAATAGAGAGCTTGCCACCAATATCTTCTTTGATCGCGATGAAGTGAAGAGCGTGTTAACGACATTAGCCAACTATTAGAGGTGTCCTGAAGTCTTTAACAGTTTCTTTAAGTCTATGTGAATAAAGATCATGCTATTTTTGCTAATATCAATAAGGTACGAAGGATAGTGATGGATTTACTTGACGCAATATCAAGTGGACGAAAGAACAAAAAAGCTAAAGACCTTGTCGCATCAGCTGAGAAGATGATAGATGATGTCGATAGTGAGATAGCAGAGACAGACAGTAAGTTCGAGAGTGATATCAACAACTATACTGCGCTAAGGGATGATGTCACAGCAGATGTCATAAAGACATTCGATGATACCTATATTCAGATCCAAAACGTCGACTTTAAAGGCTCCATCGTCACTTACACTGATGACACTATGGAAAACATCGGTGACGAGTTCTGTAACTGTAAGCACGAGATCGAACCTCTTGAGATCAAAAAAGTAAAGAGCGGTCTCTTCGGCGCCGGGACCGGTGCGATCGTCGTAGGCGCAGCAGCACTTGCTGCAGCACTCTCTGTCGCAGTGATGCAGATGGGTATTGAGGTAGATACCAAGACGATCCCTGCTCCGGAACAGATCAATTCCGTACTGGAGTGGTTTGGCCGTGGAGATATGACCATCGGTGCCTCTGCACTCGGTGGCGGTGTGGCCATCATCACACTGATAACAGGTTATCTGCTCTTAAACTCCCGGTCTAAAAAGAACCTTCTTCGCGCAGAGGTGGACTTCACTGAGGCTACCGCTGCACATCTGGATAAAAGCACACAAAACCGTAAGACGATGAGTATGACTGAGTATATTGAGACAATGGAGAAAAATCTGAAGACACTGCAGGTCTATCTAAATGAGTTCAATGCTGTCTTACAGCGGATCGTTCACATAGAAGGGACAGACTACGCTGCGTACTCCATCACCTCACAAAGAGATGTCCATACCGCACTCTCTATCTATAAACGTGTCAAGGGCCTGATCTGTACTAAAGTCGTGGCACCAGAAGGCGCCGTCACCAGTAAAAGTAAATATGAGATGGAAAAAGGCACAGAGTTCATCAAAGAACTGGCCAAAAAATGGCGCTGACAAAGTAAGAGCCTCTTTGGCTCTCTCATAAGAGAGCCGTATATCTTATTGAGGGCTCTTCCCCAACGACCAGACCTCTCGTGTCACACTCAGACTACGCTCCTCATCGATCAGCATCAACTCCCCATCTTGCATATTGGCCTGTAGCTGGACTGATCGCTGCGACGCTATATCCAGATCACCTTCGATGTTCAGATGGATGACCTGTAAGTTTTTAAAACGACGTAGCTTTGCTTCGTTCTGTTTCCACCAGGATGAGGCGGCTTTATGATCGTAAGTATAGATCATCACTTCCTCAGCACGACCACAGGCCTTTCGAATACGTTTCTCATCAGGCTGACCTAAGTCTATCCATCGTTGGATATCACCACCAAAGTCTTTCTGCCACAGCTCCGGTTCATCCTCATCACTCAAGCCTTTGGTAAAAGTCAGCCGTTCATCTGCATGAAGTATGAACGCTATGATCCGTACCATCATGCGAAGTGTTGTCTCAGAGGGGTGTTTGGCGATGGTAAGGTCAAAGTCATCGTAGTAGTTACGATCCATATCAGCTATGTTGAGTGATACTTTATAGATGGTAGCGCTTAGGGCCATGAGTATATCCTTACAGGAGAGTAGTGTCTGTAAAGCATTATTGCAAAGTAGTCTTAGATCGTTTGTGTCAGGTCTTAAGTAGGAGGGAATATAGAAGTCGAAAAAGTATTAAGGGGGTACAGGCACGAGGCCTGTAAGTACTGACTAAAGTGGTGTTACGTTCTCAGCTTGTGGGCCTTTTTGACCTTCACCGAGCTCATAAGTGACTTTCTGGTCTTCTGCTAGAGAGACACGACCGTGACCTGTACTATTTACTTGACGAAAGTGTACGAATACATCGCTGCCGCCATTGTCTTGCTGGATAAATCCATAACCTTTTTCATCATTGAACCATTTTACAGTTCCGTTTTGTAGTTCTGCCATTGTAATACCTCTTAGGGGGAAATGCACTTTTATAAAAAGTGGAATCAAAATCGGGGAGTCTTTCAGTCTGGCAGAGTATACTCGTCACACACTAAAAGATGAACTCGAACCTCATCTTTCTCATCGGCGTTATTATATCTGTTTTTTTAAGAAAATAACAGATTTATCCATATATCACATCAAAAAGACTCTTTTATGCTGAAGACATTCCCATCACTCCCGTGGAAGACAGCTCCTCTTTAGCGACTTATACCAACTTTCCGAACCTCAATGTGATCCTTTAGGGTTATTTAATATTTACTATTGTTTTAAATATTATGTTAGAATAGTGATGATCATAAAATTACTAGAAAAAACGTCACTTAGTCTATCTACTCTAAGCAGTACGTAAAAGGATGATGATTCAGTATGAGAGCATATAAGGGACTACTCTTTCCAATCACTATCATCATGATGGAGCTGCTATTGATCACTATGTTGATCACGGCGATGACAAAAGCTCAAGACCATCACTATGAGACAAAGCTTTCTGAACTTCGTAGAGAGGTCGACAGTACCTTACATATTCAAAAAGATAGAAGTAAGATCTTCTACACCTTCTTGGTATCTGACCCCGTTTTGATGAGACTTCTCTCTGAATCCGTTGATGCAGACTTCACTCAGCAGCGACTCAACAGAGAGCTCATCCATAAGCAGGTCACAGACCTCTATAAGCAGATGCGTGTCTACACGGTCAGACAGTTTCACTTTCATACCATACACGCAGAAAGCTTTCTGCGCATACATAAACCAAAAAAATACGGTGATTCGCTGATCGGCGTACGCCACTCTATAGAGCAGGTCAATAAGACCAAAAAGGCTATCCATGGCTTTGAAGAGGGGCGGATCTATAACGGTTTTCGGAATGTCTACCCACTCTCTTACGAAGGCAGGCATATCGGGAGTGTCGAGATCAGCTTTGCTTTTGAGGCAATACAGAGCCAGCTTGAGAGCATCTTTACCTCCAACTACCGATTTATAGTGTCTAAAGCCGTTGTGGATGAGAAAGTCTTTGATGATATGCGTACTGATCACTACATCTCAAGTACACTCTCGGATGATTTCTATTTTGAACGAAAGCTGCAGGCCAGGACACGCAAACACGACGGTAAGATGGCTCCTGTCATCGCTAAGATCAACGGCGATCTAAAAGGTATCATCAAGACCGAACTACAGCAGTATCGACCTTTTTACAAGATCATCTCTATTGATGCCAATGACTATCTGGTCCGATATATTCCGGTCCATAACATCCAGGGAGGCAATGTCGCCTATATAGTCTCCTATACCGAAGATGACTCTCCTGTAGCTATGTTCGACTACATCAGCTATTTTATATTGATCAATCTCTTTTTACTTGTGATCTTCGTCCTTGCCAAATATCTGAAAAATAATCGTGAATACGAGTTTATTCAGGAGATACTGGATACACAAGACCATATCGTCGTTGTCACCGATGGTAATGAGGTCAAGATGACGAACCAGATGTTTTTAGATTTTTTTGATGTAGAGAGTAGAGGGCAGTTTTTAAAGACAGCACGCTGTATTTGCGATAAGTTCCTGCCCAATGATGCTTTTTTCCACCTTGGTAAGATAGCGCAGAGAGAGACCTGGGTCAAAGAGCTCTCCAAGATGGATGAGACAAGACGAATAGTCGCCATGATGGACCAACGTTCTCATCAGATAAGAGTCTTTAGTGTCTTTATCCGTCCACTCACAAGTATCGACTATGATGTACTCACCTTCTCCGACATCACCCAGATCAGTGAGGAGTCACGACTTAACGCTCATAGAGCTATGCATGATGAGTTGACGGGGATCAGCAACCGGGCCAGTCTGAACACGATCATAAAAGCGGAGATAGAGGACTTGAGAAAACGGGAGAAGTCCTCCGGTATCTTGATGTTTGACATCGATCACTTTAAGCATATCAACGACACGTATGGCCATCTAGCTGGCGATTATGTACTCATCACCCTTACCAAAGAGGTCTCAAAGCTCTTAAGACGCAGTAATGACAGCTTTGGACGGTGGGGTGGTGAGGAGTTTATGATCATACTGCCAGATACCTATTCTGAAAAGATGCAGCTCATAGCAGAGAAGATACGCATCAGGATAGAGGGCATCCAGTTTAGCGATATGGGAAAAGTCACCTGTAGCTTCGGAGCGACACTCATACAAGACGATGATACGATGGAGACGCTTACCAGACGTCTCGATGGACTCTTGTATCAGGCAAAGTCATCAGGGCGTAATACTACTGTCACCGGATAGTGCCCCGTGGTCGATTAAGGTCAGCAACTGTTTTTTTTCTAACCCCTACATACCATGACTCTATTAAATAACTTTTTCTTATAATTGTTCATATCTCAAGATCGGAGTCATCATGAAAAAGCTATTGTTCATCTTTATACTCTCTATAGGGGTGTTAGGGTTTATGGGTTGTGCCGACAGATCGACCAATACTGAAAATGTGAAATCAGCTAAATGTGGTGCCGGTGGTGATGGCAAGTGCGGTGCTCAAAAGAAAAGTACCAAAAAGTGTGGTGGATACTAAGCCATCACAGGCAGACAGAGCGACTCTGACTCATCTATGTCCACATACGATGAAGGCCATGATGCCTGCTCAGCATAAGACTACTAAGCTGTCAGTAGATAGACAAACGCTTCGATAAACACCTCATCACTCTCTCGTGGAGAGAGTCGGTAAAATGCCGCCCAGGCCTGTCCACGTTGCTCATCATAATTACCCGAGGGGGCATGTTTCGTCCAGGCGATCCTTACTGCATGGCCAATGAGTACATCCAAGATCAGATCATTATCGACATGTAGCTCCGGAGAGTTCCGGAACATCCTTGCCAGACTTTCGATGATCTCTATGCTCAAGTGGCGGTATTCCGGTGCCTGAATACTCTGCAACAGCCCCTCTACCCTTAACTCAAAACTCTGCTCTCCAGCCGTTGTCTCCAATGTCAGCTCAGAGCCAAGACGGTTTTCCAATTTATACTTCTCCCCAAGGACAAGACCACTACACTGCTGTAAAAGATACCAGATATCCTCATAGAACTCTGATGAGAGACGGCTGATCATCCCCCTGTCTTGACGCCACTGTGCCCAGTCATCGATATCTTCATGCTCCTGTGGTACTGCTTTGATACTGTCCAGACTCGGTACGAACGACACCTGAAGGTTCTCATGATCGACAAGCTGCGTGACTTCCTGACTATAAGCCTTCAAGATCGTGCGCAGACGATCATAGATCTGATGGGGAGCAAGACCCAGTAGTGCCTCATAGGCATCACCCATAGAGAGGCTTCGCTCCCTGCTGATCCGTCCGACAAGCAACTGGACAAAATACCATGTACGAAGTGTCCGCATATTATCAAAGAGTTCAGGCTCAGTCCGCATCAGATGCCCAAGGTGCAACATCACCTCCTGGGTCAGAACACGTTCTGCCGCGTTGTCTCCACAAAACTCCGCGATGGTCTTGATGATCGCGGTGGTCTCCAGAGGCTTGGAGAACGTGGCTTTCTCACTGTAGGCACGCCCTACTGCCAGACGCTTTTGCCGAATGACGATATCGAGCAGTATATCTTCGAGACGATCATCATATTTTCCGGTAATATCTGCTATTCGACGTACCACTGCCCAGTCACGGCAGATCGTCGCAGCGCCATAGTGTTCCCTTGCGATCACATACAGAGCCACACTTCCATCTTCTCTCTCGACCTCCGACTCTGCTCCATTACGCTGCCATAACAGTTCTAATGCATGAGCTTTCATACGGCGACTGCTACTGCCCAAAAGCGTCTGTATCAATGCACTATCATGCTCACTCTCAAGCTGCTGTAACTGCTCTGCCTTCAGGGCATCCTCTATCTCACGCTCTTGCAGGGAGTCACATAACCCCGGTGCACCAGAAGAGCGCAGTCGCAACTCCTTCAACACTTTACCGTGTAGATGATCTATCCGCTCTACCGCTGCCGTCGTCAGTAGCTGCCCCAATGGACCGGTCTTTGTCACTACCGCGCTGCACTCCCCCATCTGGAGATCATGCAATAACTCTAAGACTGCATCCTCATCCACATCATCGAGCATATCCTCACGTACAAGAAATGGCAACAGAGGCTGACCTGCCTGGTCCCAGTGTAGAGCAAGCATCTTTAAAGAGGCACGAAAGTGCTCGACCAGGAGTCTGTTGTCATAACTGAAATAGAAACCCTGTGGATTGAAGTAATAAGGAAGGAACAAGATCTCCTCCCCGGCAAGCAGATGCAGACGGGAAGTCGTAATAGTACGCACCTCCATGAACGGCCGGCCACTGAGTGCCAATTTTCTGTTCTTACCAAGCAGGGTGTGCACCTCGGAGAGTTGGGAAGCATGCATCAGTTTGATCGGCCTGACCTTCTCCAGTGTCTCACTGTCCAATCCAATATCAAGCAGTCTCTGATGGACTGCTTCGTTCTCCGCCAGCACTGAGACCAATGGATGTGTCGTACGCATATGACCTATGCGTTCACGACGACGCAGAGGATCGATATCACTCGGACGCAACACCCCATCAAGGATCATATCAGACAACATAAAAAGACTCTGGGCCCAGACCAGAGGGAGGTTCTCATTGGGGACCCGTATCTGACTGCCCGGATCTGCCTTCTCGGCATCGACCAGCTCACGAGGCACGATGAACAGCTCCGGTAGCAACTTCACACCATCTTGTTCGACAAACAGCGGTTCTAACCTTTTCTGCCACTTGATGATAGCTTCCTTCTCCTCACGCATCAAAGCATCAAGCAGCAGATAAGTAAAGAAGAGCGGCCACTCCGACTCTATATGCTCAAACGCACGCAATTCCGAAGGCTCATAGTGCAGACGCGAAGCATCTTCGATACTACTCTGATGTCCATCAAGTAAGAACCGTTTACATCCATATCGTCCGGCAAGCTTATTGATGATCTTTTCGCGTGTACGCTCTACAAGCTTCTCATCCTCGATCGCATACGCCGGATAACCGATGACACTTAAGAGTGCTGCATCCGTCTCTTTGGATGCCGACTCACGAGGGAGCAGGCTTTGCAGGGTAGAACGCGAACGGGCTACATCACTCGGGGTCACATGGATTACTGCATCCTGGCTCACCACATTACCAAAGAGGTTAAAGCCGTCCATCGCTTCAAGTGCTGCTTTTGCCATACCGACTGAACTACCATTGATCTCTGTCGTACCATGGTTGATCTTATTTCCCCGCTCCCAGATGCCATAGTCCGGCGTACAATAGGTACGGCTGATATAGTGCACCAGGTTCTGTACGAAATCGACCTCATCAAGCGTATAGATGATCCGAAGTCCGGAAGCAGTCATCTGTGCGATCTTCAAGACAAAGAGTGAAGTCGCATCAAGCTGCAGATGTCCCCACTCATCATCTCCGACCACTGCCAGACCTGTCTTCGTACCATACTTCGCATGTAGGGCATCAGTAGGGTCCAGACTCTGTTTAAATGCTTCGACCCGGTCAGATTGGCGCATCATCGAATTAAGCACTCCCCGCATCAGCTTGACCACACTTTGACTCAGTGTATAACTGCGATGATGGTCCGGGTTATGTTTACGGTAAGCCAGTGCCAATCCCCAGACACCAAGGATACTATAGACATTATCTCTGACCCAGGCATCCGTATAGTCACCATGTGCGTTTACGGCTGTACTCGCGGGAAG
>JAUWRZ010000016.1 GCA_030610325.1 Sulfurimonadaceae bacterium
AGTAGCACCGCACTCTCGACGAGAGCAAGATCACGGTAGATAGCCGTCTGACCATAAGCATACTCATCGAGTCTCTTGACATCATCGTTAAGCGCAGCAAGCTCATAAGTAGCCAGGTCCGCAACAGCTAGAGCCTTTGAGCTTGAGAGGCGTTTCATCGCATCTGCATCACCGTCAGTGATGGCGTTGGAGAGTTCCCAGACATCAAAGAGGTCCGGAGAGAGTGCCTTCAGCGTCTGCGCTGCTTCCGTGTTGTTCGCATCTTTTTGTAAAAGTTCAAAAGCTTCGTTCGCCGCTACGATATTTGACTCTTTGTTTGAGGCATAGACCGCCATGGCGATGACCAGTACGACTATCGCGACTACCGAACCGATAAGCTTGTTCTTGTATCTCTTGACAAAACGCTCTGTCTTTACAGCACTCTCAAAGAACTTCTCTTCGGAGTTCAGCTCCTCTTTGACCATCTCAATGTTTTCTTTTAGACTCAAACCGGTCCCCTCTTCGCATAAAGTGCAAAATACTATCCAATGGTTCGTTATAAAGCCATTAATACACTATCGTGCATAAGCTTTTTTTGTTACAATAAAACACTTTAACCATCAAAGGTCCCCAATGCAAGTCGATGACGCCCTGCTAACACGTCTGGAGAAGCTCTCCTACCTTAAGATATCTGATGAGCACCGTGAAGAGATCGTCCAGCAACTCGGTGAACTGGTCGCTTTTGTAGACAACCTCTCAGAGCTCGATACTGAAGGGGTCGATGAGACTTTCGCTATGACAGAGCGTGGGACCTATACCCGTTCAGACACACCGCGACAAAGTACTCCAGTCAGTCGATCCATACTCTCTCACGCCCCAAAAAGTGAGGATGATTTCTTTATCGTACCTAAGATCATCGAGTAGAGATGGTCAAAGTCTACGGGATCAAGAACTGCGACAATGTAAGAAAGGCTCTGAGGTTCTTCAAAAGTAACAATATTGATCATGAACTGATAGATTTCAAGACAAGACCAGTTGATTGTGCTACAATTGAAAATTGGTTACAAACAGTAGATTTAAAAACACTTTTTAACACAAGAGGGACGACATACCGGACCCTTGGGCTCAAAGCGATGGATCTGACAGATGAAGAGAAAGAGGCGTGGCTCTGTAAAGAGAACATGCTGATCAAACGTCCGGTCGTCGAATACGACGACCGTGTGTTTGTAGCCTTTGATCAAACCCTTTATGAAGGAGTCTTTTTATCATGAGTCAGACCCTCGATATTAGAAAACTACTTAAAAGTGTCGTAGCTTACAAAGCATCAGACCTTCACCTCGTCAGTGGTTCAGAACCACAGATCCGGATCGATGGAAAACTGGTAGCACTTAACCTGCCTATCCTCGATGGGAAGATGACCGAGGAGATGTCCTATTCGCTTTTGACCGAAAAGCAGAAGAAGGAGTATGAGGAGCACAGCGAGCTTGACTTCTCTGTCGTACTTCCTGATATAGGCCGATTTCGTGCCAACTACTACCGTACTATGGGGGATATCGCCTGTGCTTTCCGTATCATCCCCATAGAGATACCCTCACTTGACGACCTCAATGCCAAACCGATCTTCAAAGAGCTGATCAAACGTGAAAAAGGGCTTATCCTTGTCACCGGTCCGACCGGTAGCGGTAAGTCGACCACCCTCGCAGCGATGATCAATGAGATCAATATGACGGAGAAGAAACACATCCTGACCGTCGAGGACCCAGTCGAGTTTGTCCATACGAACAAAAGCTGTCTTTTCTCACAACGTAATGTCGGTACCGATACCAAAAGCTTTGCTGCGGCCTTGAAGTTTGCCATGCGTGAAGATCCCGATGTCATCCTCATCGGGGAGATGCGAGATAGAGAGACCATCGAAGCCGCACTGACTGCAGCTGAGACCGGTCACCTTGTCTTTGGGACCCTGCATACCAACTCTGCACCACAGACCATCAACCGTATCATCGACGTCTTTAGTGGTGATGAGCAGCCTCAGGTACGTGCGCAGCTCTCTACATCACTGATATCAGTCGTCTCACAGTCACTGCTTCCAAAAGTCGGTGGAGGTCGTGTCGCGGCCCAGGAGATATTTATCACCAATCCGGCTATCGCCAACCTCATCCGTGAGGACAAAGTCCACCAACTCTACTCTCAGATGCAGCTCAACCAGCAGCAGACCCAGATGATCACCCAGACGCAAGAGCTCCTGGATTATCTGAGAAAACGAATGATCACCAAAGATGATGCCGTCCAATACTCTAATCGACCAGATGAGTTACTGCGCGCATTGGGTGAGCTCTAACACTACATGACCTGATAGAAGAGAGCACAAACAGCCCTCTTCTTACTCCCTCCCACTACTCCCTCGATGATAAGTCCACAACTGCATACAGCTCAAAAGAGATCTGGCCAGCATCGGTATTGATTGAAAAGTGATCAAAGAAGTGTCTTAAAGGATAACATAGAGGGGGTAGTGACCTTTTGGAAGATAAAAGGTCTGCTGTAGCAAGAGAAAAGTAGGACTCTCTACTTTCTACTCTCTTTAAGTGTGTCTGCGATCAAGAAGGCCAGCTCAAGTGACTGATCAGCGTTCAGGCGTGGATCACAGTGGGTGTGATAACGGCTTGAGAGGTCCTCTTCAGTGATCTGGAAGGCACCACCGATACACTCTGTCACGTCTTTACCTGTCATCTCCATATGGACACCGCCGCCAAAGGTACCTTCAGCTTTATGTACCTGGAAGAACTGCTGCATCTCACGCAAGATAGCATTGACCGGACGGGTCTTGTAACCATTGCTTGCTTTGATAGTATTACCATGCATCGGGTCACAGCTCCAGACTACTTTCTGTCCTTCGCGCTCGACCGCTTTGATCAGTGCAGGCAAGCTGTCACCGACTTTATCAGCACCCATACGGACGATGACATTGAGTCGGCCTGCTTCGTTGTTCGGGTTGAGGGTATTGATCAATCTGACCAACTCCTCAGGATCCATACTTGGACCTGCCTTGACACCGATAGGGTTGTTGATGCCTCGCATGAACTCGATATGCGCACCATCAAGCTGACGGGTACGGTCACCGATCCATAACATATGAGCCGACACGTCATACCAGTCACCGGTCAGGCTGTCTTGTCTGGTAAATGCCTCTTCATACGGAAGCAGTAGCGCCTCATGTGAAGTGTAGAAGTCAGTCTCGCGAAGCGTACGGTAGCTCTTTGATGTGACACCACAAGCCGCCATGAACGTAAGTGACTCTTCGATACGCTCAGCCAGCTCCTCATATTTCTCACTCACCTCACTCTGATGAGCAAAGTCAAGGTTCCATTTATGGACTTGATGAAGATCCGCCAGACCACCCGATGCAAACGCACGCAAAAGGTTCTGTGTCGAAGCAGCCTGGTTATAGGCATGGATCATACGCTCAGGATCTGGTACGCGTGACTCTTTCGTAAAGTCAATACCATTGATGATATCACCACGGTAACTATCTAATGTCACATCACCTATGGTCTCGCTATTTGAAGAGCGAGGCTTGGCGAACTGACCACCCAGACGCCCTACTTTGACGACAGGAAGACCTGCAGAGTATGTCATGACGATCGCCATCTGCATCAACGCTTTGAACGTATCACGGATATTGTCAGCATGGAACTCGGAAAAACTTTCGGCACAGTCGCCGCCTTGCAGTAAGAACGCACGCCCTTCACTTACATCTGCCAACTGCGACTTCAGTGAACGGACTTCGCCGGCAAAGACAAGTGGCGGATAGTTCTTCAACTCAGCCAGGACACGCTGGAGGTGTGCCTGATCTGGGTATGTCGGCTGTTGTAGGATTGGCAGACCGTGCCAGCTTGATGGACTCCAGGTACTCATAGAAAAACCTTCTTAGCTATATATTCAAAGACCGCAGCATAGTGCATGAATGTCTCGATATCATTTCAGCTTGGATTTAGATCTAAGGATGGTACATAAAAAATCCTAAAAAATCTCTGATTTCCCCTATATGACGTATAGTTTTGATGATGATCACTGCGAAAGCTATTTTTATAATAAAGCCTGTATAATTGTGAAAATTATCTACAGAGGGCTCTCCAGGCACCTTTACCCATGGAAAACAGATGACAAAAGATGCTGCAAAAGGCTTGCTCTCAGACATTTACAACGAAGTCGAACAGCATATAGATAAGCTTGACGATGAAGTCGATGAGATAGAGATAATCGACTTTCTACATGATATAGCCAACTCTCTTTTTAAAAATGATTTCAAGTACCCTTTCGACTTCTACTCTCAACAGATCACCTTTGAGGAGGACTACAAGCTCGTTGCCAAACAGAGTCTCTCCTCCTATTCAGACAGCCATGAGAAGTTTACCGAACTCACAAAAGCACAGCAGATAGTCCTTGAGAAGATCAGCACCAACAAAGGCAGACCCGAAGAGCTCTCTAAACGCTTTAAAAAGATCCATACGCATCTTAACGAGGAGCTGCTCAAGGCGAACGCACTAATAAACCAGCTTATAAACCGAGTAAGTATCCTTGAGGACAAAGCCTCTATCGACCCACTGACAAAAGTCCATAATCGCCGTGCTCTGGACACTCATCTCGAAGCGATGGCGGCACTCGATGAACATGAGCATCAGATCATGATGCACATCCTTATGCTTGATGTCGATGATTTCAAAAGGATCAACGACACCTATGGACACCTGATCGGTGACAAAGTCCTTATCCTGCTCGCTAACATCCTAAAGAACACTCTGCGTGAAGGCGATAAGGTATTTCGTTATGGCGGGGAGGAGTTTGTCATCATCTTAAACCGCATCACTCAGGAGGGATGCGATCTCGTATGTGCCCGGATCCTCGACCTTGTCCGTAGCGACAGACTTACCATCAAAGATGAGGAGATCAAAGTCACCCTGAGTATCGGTGCTACCATGTTCAAATATGATGACACTCCCGAAAGTGCCCTACAACGGGCTGACCAGGCACTCTATCTTGCCAAAAACGCTGGTAAAGACCAAGTAAAGGTAAACAACTAATATGGAACTTAATTATTTCGACCTCGGCATAGGGGTCATCGTCCTACTTCTGGGCCTCAAGGGTATCATCAACGGTTTCTTCAGAGAACTATTTGGGCTTATAGGGATCATCGGCGGTATCTTCATCGCTTCACGTATCGGTAATCTTGTCGGTGAAGGTGTCAATGACGCCATCTTCCATTTCGATAGTGAGGCAGCCGTCAATTTTACCGGTTTTCTGATCACACTTGCTCTCTTCTGGATAGTGATGATCATACTGGGCATGCTCTTTAAGAAGATGAGCAATCTCAGCGGTCTGGGCATCGCCGACAAGATATTTGGCTTTATCTTTGGTAGCGGCAAGTTCTTCCTCATAGGTTCTGTCATCGTCTATGCGGTCTTCAACATCAAGACCATTCATGAGAACCTTGCTCCGGCACTTGAGAGCAGCATACTCTTTCCAGTGATGGTAGATACAGGAAGCTATATCATGCACCTTGACCCTGCCGATATGAACACGACGGTCGGTGAGGCCAGAGCTCAGATCGAAAGCGCTACAGATAAGATCGCCGAGACAGCCACTGATATCATCACGACAGATGCGGCAGAGACGATCGATGCAGTAAAAGAGAACATCAAAGAGAAGATATCCGAAGATGGGCAGTACTGATGATAAAGACTCAGACAGATTTTGCCGAACGCACCATAGAGTATGAGAAACTGTTGAGCTATTTCAAGGCACTCTTAAAGAACGAGAACCTCAAGTATACGAAACAGCGCGAAGTGATCCTTGACGGACTCTATAACTCCGACAGGCACCTCACTCCCGAAGAGCTTTACAACCTTAT
This sequence comes from Sulfurimonadaceae bacterium, assembly GCA_030610325.1. GTDB lineage: Bacteria > Campylobacterota > Campylobacteria > Campylobacterales > Sulfurimonadaceae > BB26. The sequence goes on from JAUWRZ010000016.1 coordinate 5,885, forward strand.
CCAGCAGAACCACCCTACCCTTAAGACAGGTATCGCCACGGTCTACCGTACACTGCAACTGCTTGAGGACCACGATATGGTCACCTCTCTCTCTTTTGGAAGTCAGGGAAAGAAATATGAGCTTGGTGCGAAAGAGCATCATGATCATATGATCTGCACCGAGTGCGGAGAGATCACTGAGTTCGTAGACGAAGAGATCGAAAAACGTCAGCACCTTATCGCCGACGAACTTGGCTTCAAGATGAGTGACCACTCCATGCAGATCTACGGTATCTGTAGACCATGTCAAGAAAAACAATAACTACTTATAAAGGAGAGCCCTTTGGCTTTTGAGAACCAATATGTTCAGCAACGTATAGAGAAGGCTGACAGACTACGCGAGCTTGGTATCGACCCCTATTCCAACGAGTCCGAGCGTAACAGTACGATCGCTAAATTTCTTTATGTCAACTCAGATATAGCACAACTTGAAGAGAAACGTGATGAGAAACGCCATTACATCGTTGCCGGACGGATCAAGCTTTTCAGACTGATGGGAAAAGCGAGTTTCCTTAAGATAGAGGATGAGAGTGGTCTTCTGCAGATCTATGTCACCCGGGACAACCTCCCTGAAGACTTTTACAACACCATCTTCAAAAAGAACATCGAAGTCGGTGATATCATCGAGGTAGGAGGCTTCCCTTTTGTCACAAACAAAGGTGAGCTCTCACTCAATGTCAGCACTCTGAAGATCTTGACAAAAGCCATCTCCCCACTTCCTGAGAAGTTCCATGGGATCACTGATAAAGAGATCAGATACCGCCAGCGTTATCTTGACCTTATCATGAACGCTGAAGTACGTAAGACCTTTCGCATCCGTTCAAAAGTGATCAGTCTGACACGCCGTTTATTTGAAGACAAGGGCTTTCTTGAAGTAGAGACACCTATGATGCACCCCATCGCCGGTGGTGCCAATGCCAAACCCTTTGTCACTCATCACAATGCGCTCAGTGTAGACCGCTACCTGAGGATCGCACCGGAACTCTATCTTAAGCGCCTTATTGTCGGTGGTTTCGAAGCGGTCTTTGAGATCAATAGAAACTTTCGTAATGAGGGGATGGACGCGACACATAACCCTGAGTTCACCTCGATCGAGTTCTACTGGGCCTACAAGACCTATAAGGACCTCATCCTCTTGACCAAAGAGTACTTCGAGTACCTTTTCGAACATCTCGAACTTCCGACACTGCTGCCTTATGGCGATATGGAAGTGAACTTCGGGAACTTTACCGAGATCCCACTTATCCAGTCTCTGAGTGAGATAGGTGGTGTACCTGAGGAGGTCGTCGATGATAAAGAGAAGGTCATCGCGTATCTTAAAGAGAGAGGACATGATGTCAATGCAAGCCTGAACCTGGGACAGCTTCAGGGTGAGCTTTTCGACGAGTTTGTCGAAGCCAAACTGATCGATCCTACCTTCATCACCCATTATCCGGTAGAGATCTCGCCTCTGGCACGTCGCAGTAATACTCAGAGTGAACTGACAGAACGGTTCGAACTTTTTATCGCCGGTCGTGAGATAGCAAATGCCTTCAGCGAGCTCAACGATCCTATCGATCAGCTCCAGCGTTTTGAGGGACAGATGCAGAACAAAGAGAGTGGCGGTGATGATGAAGCCCATGAGATGGATGAGGATTTTGTCAATGCACTGAGCTACGGCATGGCACCGACTGCCGGCCAGGGTATCGGTATGGACCGACTGGTCATGCTACTGACCAATGAACACTCTATCCGAGACGTACTGCTCTTCCCGGCCATGAGACCACTGACCCAAGAAAACACTAAACAAGAGGAGAACGGATGAGTCATCTAGAAGAGTTTGACAGCGAGATATATGCCCTGTGTGAGAAAGAGCTTGAGCGCCAGACCGATCATCTGGAGATGATCGCTTCGGAGAACTTCACCATCCCTGCCGTTATGGAGGCTATGGGTTCGATCTTTACCAACAAGTATGCAGAGGGCTACCCGAACAAACGTTATTACGGCGGTTGCGAATATGCAGACGGCGTAGAGCAACTTGCCATCGACCGTGCCTGTGAGCTTTTTGGATGTGACTTCGCCAATGTCCAGCCACACTCCGGTTCTCAGGCAAACGGCGCCGTCTATGCCGCGCTTCTAAAAGCCGGTGAGAAGATCCTTGGTATGGACCTCAGCCATGGCGGACACCTTACACATGGTTCCAAGCCAAGCTTTTCAGGAAAGAACTACAGTAGTTTTACCTATGGTGTAGAGCTTGATGGCCGTATAGACTATGATCGTGTCATGGACATCGCCAAGATCGTCCAACCGAAGATCATTGTCTGTGGTGCATCTGCTTATGCCCGTGAGATCGACTTTAAGAAGTTCCGTGAGATCGCTGACGCAGTAGGTGCCTACCTCTTTGCCGACATAGCCCATATTGCCGGACTTGTATGTGCAGATGAGCACCCAAGCCCGTTCCCTTACGCCGATGTCGTCACCACGACTACGCATAAGACACTTGGCGGCCCACGCAGCGGTATGATCATGACTAACGATGCAGATATAGCTAAAAAGATCAACTCAGCTATCTTCCCGGGTCTACAAGGTGGTCCACTTGTCCATGTCATCGCAGCCAAAGCTGTCGGTTTCAAGCATAACCTCTCAGATGAGTGGAAGACCTATGCCCGCCAGACCAAAGCCAATGCAGCCGTACTGGCTGACGTACTGATGAAGCGCGGTTATGATGTCGTCAGTGGTGGGACAGATAATCACCTTGTCCTCGTCTCGTTCTTAGATAAAGAGTTCAGCGGTAAAGATGCCGATGCAGCACTTGGACGTGCCGGGATCACTATAAACAAGAACACTGTCCCGGGCGAGACACGTTCACCATTTGTCACTTCAGGTATCCGAATAGGGTCACCTGCACTGACATCACGCGGGATGAAAGAGAAGGAGTTCGACCTTATTGCCAACCGTATTGCTGATGTCCTTGACAATATCGAAGATGAGAGCAAGCAGGCTGCGATCAAAGAGGAACTTCAGACTCTTGCACGTGGTTTCGTGATCTACACACAGTCGACTTACTAGAGACACAGAAGAAGGAGCGCATATATGACAAGCATGGACCTGAAACTGATCAAGATGCTCGGCGACCACTACTGGTTAAAACAGGATAGTGTCGTTGACAAGATCGATTTTAAAGGCCGTACTTTTTTCAATAAGTATGAGAAGATAGCCAAACCGCTAAACCAGTCTGTCATCAACCAGCATCTTAAAAAAGAGATAACCGTCGCCCACTCACTGATCAACAGCAGAGATAAAGTGGAGAACATCGTCATCGACTATAACGGTCGTGATCCGCAACGTTTTTACCATAAGGCACAACTGTTGCTGCGTGAAGAGGGTTACATCAACTTCACTGCCTTTGAGACAAAGACAGAGGGACATCTTCATCTCTACATCCATAAAGGGCATACTACTTTGCAAGAAGCCGTCCAATTGGGTAAGATGCTCTCTATGAAACTTGCTGCCAAACAGCCAAAACAGTGGCGTATGTTTCCTACCATGGACCTGCCACCAGAATATAATATCTTGAACCTTCCGTATGAGATATATGCAAAAGAGCGCGGAGCCTCCTGGTCAAAACATATGTGAGAAGCGCAATAAATGTGAGTAACCTCACGTTTATAGTTTCGGAACCAAAGGCGTAGGGCCTGCCCCGCCGACGGAGACCTTATAGACGCCAACTTCTTGGCGTTTGTAGGGCTGGAACCAAAGGTGATGTCCGAAGGACCACCGACGGAGACCTATAGATGTGAGTGACCTCACGTTTATAGCTTCGGGACCAAAGGCGCAGGGCGGTATGTCCAGCCGGTAGAGAGACGGCCATCTATCAGTATGATGGCATCTATAAAATCGAGAGTTAAGGTATAGTACAAAATGAGAAACTCATACTATAAGGAGCCTACAGTGGAAGAGAAGAACGAGCTCAACAACATCATATTGAACCATAAAGATGGCAATGGAGGAAATAAGAAACTACTGCTTGCCATCGCAACACTGGCCATCATCCTTATCATCGTTGTCGCGATCATGAGCCGTATCAACTCCGACAGCACAGAGAACATCCCTCAGGCCATCTTGCCTCCTGAACCTGATGAGCCGCTTTTTGAGCCTATCACTGTCCTCGAAGAGGAGAGTGATGCCTCAGGAAAACTTGAGAGGATCGCTCAAAAGATCAAAGCAGAAAATGCCGATACCTATGATTATATCCCTCCCTATGAAGAGGAGAGTGCTATAGAAGAGGAAGAGCCTGTCATAGTCGAACCAGTCATCCCTGAGCCAGTCGTAAGCAAGACCGTATCAAAACCAAAGCCAAGAAGCAGTGTAAGACCGACACCTGCACCTTCCAATGGTGTCACCAAAGGGAAATACTATCTTCAAGTCGGCTCGTTTGCCAAGTTCACACCGTCAAAGAAGTTCATAGACACCATAACCAAATACGGGTACAAGTACACCTATCACCAGGTCATACGCGGCGGCAAGACCATAAACAAAGTGTTGATCGGTCCGTTTAACAGTGAAAAAGAAGCACGTAAGGCACTTCCGATCATTCGAAAGAAGATCGAGCCAGGTGCATTTCTGACAAAGGTCTGATGTGATCCATAATAGAGCATTCCAGCTTGACCAGTTTGCACCTATCGCCGTCTATGAGAAGATACGTTCACACTTCTCAAACGAGATCACACTCCTTTTTGAGAGTGCCGGAAACTCAGAAGGCAACTACAGTATCATCATCGTCGGTGCACGCGAACGTCTGCAATATCAAGACATGCAGACCACCTATACCGACGCAGATGGTCAACAAACCACTTCTAAGACCTCCCCTTTCGAGTTCTTAAAGTCCTACTACGAGAACGTCGATACGGCTCCTTATAAAGAGGCCTGTAAAGCACTTCAGGTCGGTTATGTCGATGGTTTTATCGGTTATATCGGTTACGATATGGTCAAAGTCTTCGAGCCTGTACTTATCCCTTTTATGGAAGAGCTCGAAGACACCCTGCATACACCTGATATGGACCTCATACTGCCCAAACTGGTCCTCGTCTATTCGCATAAGGACCATAAGATCACCCTGATCAGTACCATGGATGAGATGGCGGAGCAGTTTGAGAGTGTAGAGGCGCAGCTAAAGACACATTATGACTTTACTGCACTCAAGGCTATGCAAGATGACAAAGGCGGTGAGTTCTCCTTTAGTAAAGAGCAGTTCTTCAAGATGGTCGCTGATTCCAAAGAGATGGTAAAAAGCGGTGATGTCTTCCAGATACTGATGACCAATCGCTACACCAGAGAGGCCAAAGTCGACCCTTTCAGTTTCTATCGCATCTTACGTACGAAAAACCCCTCCCCCTACATGTTCTTGATGGAGTATGAGGATTTCAGTATCGTCGGTAGTTCACCTGAGGTGATGATCCGTCTAAGTGAAGGCGAACTGCTGCTCCGACCGATCGCAGGGACAAGACGGCGCGGTGCGACAAAAGAGCTTGACCTGGAGATGGAAGAAGAGCTGCTCAACGATCCCAAAGAACTCGCAGAGCACCTTATGCTCATCGACCTCGGCCGCAATGATGTCGGTAGAGTCGCCAAGACAGGTTCTGTCAAAGTCCAGGATATGATGCATATCGAGCGCTACTCGCATGTCATGCACATCGTCACAGATGTCGTGGCTGAACTTCGCGAGGACAAAGATATGTTCGACCTCTTTGCCGCGACCTTCACAGCAGGGACGATGACAGGAGCACCAAAGATCCGGGCTATGGAACTTATCGCCCAGTATGAAGGACTTAAACGCGGTTTCTATAGCGGGGCTATCGGCTATTTTGGTTTTGATGGAAATATGGACAGTGCCATCACCATCCGGACCTCACTGGTCAAACCCGACAGAGTCATCTTGCAAGCCTGCGCCGGTATCGTCGCAGACTCCAAGCCTGAACTCGAATACCTTGAAGTCCATAATAAACTGGGTGCTCTGATGAGTTCACTTGATGACCTTAAGATGTGACGACACCGTTCGCCACATCTGACATCCCTCACAAAACATATCAACGATCTGACACTACTGTCACCTTATGACCAAAAGTTGACCAAATGTCATGAAAAAGTACTATTTTATTACTAAATTTCACTTTTGTTACATTTTTTGTGATATTTTTTCCCTATAATCTCTACATCTTTGCATCAAAAACGTAAAAAGACTTTCACATAGCGCGTAAGACACACTTTGACTATGCGCTACCAATATAGACTCTTTTGGCATTTGCAATTGTAAGGTCCTGATGCGTGCTGTCTGACAAGACGTCATCAGGAGTTACAAAAGATCAAATAGCTAAAGGATATGATCTATGCATAAACTCTTTCGGACCTCCCTAGAGACAGCCGACATCCTCTTTATCGTCCTCGATGAGCATGGTACCATCCGTCAGTTCAATCGCTTTGCCAGTGAGATCACCGGCTATACGACTGATGAAGTAGTAGGAGAGAACTGGTTTGACCTCTTTATCCCTCAAGATGAACGTAGTGACATCAAACGAGTCTTCTCTGATATCTTTGATAAAAGTGATCGTCACTGGGGTAATGAGAACGTCATCATCGGTAAAGATGGTATTTCCCATCAGATCCGCTGGAACAACACTCTCTTTACTGATGACTCTACTGAGGAGACATCACTCATCAGTATCGGTGAGGATATCACTGCCTTGAACGAGGCCCTCGACAGAGCAAAAAAAGATGAACGTCGCTATAGGACCTTAGTCGATAATCTGCCACAATATATCTTTCATAAAGACCCTGACTCTAACTATCTATCCTGTAATGCAAGCTATGCAAAAGATCTGGGAAAGAGCTCTGAAGATGTGGTAGGGACCAATGATCTGGACTATTTCCCTTATGAGCTTGCCACTAAATATCGTGAGGACGACGCACGTATCATAAAAGAGAAGAGACGTGTCGACCTGACTGAGAAGTATGTCGAACACAGTAGCGGAGAGCTCATAACAGTCAAGACGGTCAAGACACCTATCTATGATGATAATGGTGACTCTGAGGGTCTTATAGGGATCTTTTGGGATATCACCGAAGAGGTAGAATCCAAGCGCAAGCTCGAAGAGACTCGTGAGATACTGGCACATGCCGAAAACATCACCCATACCGGCTCATGGAAACTTGATATCAAACAAGACCAACTGATCTGGAGTGATGAGACCTATAAGATCTTCGAGATAGACAAAGTGGGCTTCACCCCCTCTTATGAGGCTTTCCTTGCCATCATCCATCCAGATGATCATGACGCCGTAAACCTGGCTTATCAAGACTCACTCAAGACCAAAGAACCTTATGAGATAGAGCACCGACTGATCATGAAAGACGGCCGTATCAAGAGTGTCGTTGAACAGTGTCATACAAGCTTTGATGATGAAGGGAGACCTCTAGTCTCGATCGGTACGGTACAAGACATCACAAAGAAAAAGCAAGTAGACCTGAAGATCGTCCGACAAGCAGCCCTGCTCCGCTCTGTCATCGATGCCACTCCGGACCTCATCTTCTACAAAGAGTATAATCAAAAAGATGGCATCTACATGGGATGCAATCAAGCCTTTGAAGCCTTGGTAGGTCACAGTGAGAACGAGCTCATCGGCCACGATGATATCGAGATGTTTGGCACCGATATCGGAGCGTTTTATCGTGCAAAAGACAAAGAGATGCTCTCCAACGGTAAGACCAAGATCGATGAGGAGTGGGTCATCTATCCCGACGGTCGACGTGTCTTGCTACAGACGATAAGGACACCACTGGCAGGGCCTGATGACACCTTACGCGGTGTCATCGGTGTCAGCCGGGATATCACAGCAAGATGGGAAGCAGAAGAGCATATACGTAAACAGAGCGAGACCCTTCAGTATCAGGCTCAGCATGATGAACTCACCGGCTTGCCAAACCGTGTGCTGATGAACGACCGACTTGATAAAGCCATCGCCAAAGCCAACCGCAACGGTGATCAGTTTGCCGTACTCTTTATCGATCTTGACCAGTTCAAGCAGATAAATGACTCCTTCGGTCATGCCAAAGGCGATATGGTCTTAAAAGAGGTCGCACAACGTCTTGACGGACTCATAAGAGAAGAGGACACCCTCTCACGTCTTGGCGGCGATGAGTTTGTCATCATCATAGAGCAGTTACAAAGACCACAGCATGCCTCTATCATGGCAGAGAAGATAATCCATGCTCTACGAGAACC
>JAUWRZ010000405.1 GCA_030610325.1 Sulfurimonadaceae bacterium
TGAGATGATCCCCTTCTGGTCGCGATTGTCCGCGACAAACACTCCTGCGATGTGCATTATTACAAATGCCACAACACCCCACGCGACCAGTTCATGGATCTCTTTGATGGAGTGAGCACTATCTTTACTCAAGCCGATGTCCTGATAGAAGACCATGATGATCCCGCTCAGCGCCATAAAAGTGAGCACGGCGTAGATCACTTTATAACCTCTATAGACCCAGCGCATATGGGTATCTTCCGTGTCGTATCCAAATCCCTCTCTAAAGATCATCACCAGTCGCCATAGTACCAGTGCTGCAAAGATAAAGCCCAGGATGATATGCCACTCCCACATAGGGGCCCGGACAGCTTTGGCAAGGGCCTTTGCCTGTTCAGCTGTCACTACGATATCAAACTCTGTAAGCTTGGCCATCAAGATCTCGGAGTTCGCTCGCCAGCTAAGAAAGGTCTTGCGTAGAAAAAAGGTCCCAAGCAGTCCAAGTACGGTAAGGGCATGTAGCCAGTGCCAGATACGTAACTGTAGTGAGTATGTCTGCATAGTCTCTCCTGTGATGTCATTTGAAGAGATATCTTATCATACTTTTGTGACGGCTTTGACATCATGGACTTAGGGGAGTATTAAACGCTTTCTATTATAAGAAAATATGATATATATAGACCTTTGACGTAGTATGATTAGTCAGACCCAGATCAAAGGAGTCATCATGAAAGAGAACACTTTTACCATTGCGACCATCCAGGCATCGCCGGTGTTTATGGATCGTGATGCGACGATTAAGAAAGCATGCCATTATATTCGTGAAGCAGGGGAGAACGGGGCTAAGATAGTCCTGTTTCCAGAAGCCTTTGTCCCCGGTTTTCCTGACTGGATATGGAATGTCTCTTTTGGTGAGATGGGTCTGCATCAGCAGCTCTATGCCAGACTGCTCGAAGCGTCAGTCACCATCGGCAGTGAAGCGACGGATAGACTTTGCGAAGCAGCTCGTGAGAGTGGTGTCTATGTCACGATAGGGATCAATGAGCGTAACAGTGAGGCAAGTGGGGGAAGTCTCTATAACACCCAGCTCTATATCGATCCGCAGGGGCATATCATGGGGAGACATCAAAAACTTGTACCGACTGCACCTGAACGGACGATCTGGGCCTATGGGGATGCAAGTGGAGTACAGGTCTTTGATACCCCTTTATGTAAAGTAGGCGGCTTGACCTGCTGGGAGAACTATATGCCTTTGGTTCGGTACAGTCTTTATTCGCAGGGAGTCGATCTCTACCTGGCACCGACATACGATGAAGGGGATGTATGGCAGGCCTCTATGCGTCATATAGCAAAAGAGGGACGCACCTACGTCATGGGCTGCTGTATGGTCTTGAAAAAGGAGGATATCATCTCGAAGCTTCCTGAACTTGCTCCTTATTATGAGCGCTCCGGAGAGTGGGTCAACACAGGTAATAGCATCATCGTCGATCCCAATGGCGCTATCATCGCAGGTCCACTGCATAAAGAGGAGGGCATACTCTATGCACAGATGGACCTTGATCTGCTGCGAGGCAGTAAATGGAACCTCGACGTCGCCGGACACTACGCCCGCCCGGATGCATTCGAGCTTACGGTACGAAGAGACCCGACCCCGATCGTGAAGATCAAAGAGGCCGGAGATGCTTTGGATGAAGGTGAAGAGGAAGATCCCGCGTAGTCTTTTGATGTTTACTTAAAGATCAAAGCGAGCATCTGCTATACTTCCGCTCTATTTTTAACCCGAATCATGCGCTCGTAGCTCAGCTGAATAGAGCACTGGTTTCCGGTACCAGCGGTCACAGGTTTGAATCCTGTCGGGCGTACCATCATAGACTCAGATAGGTCTCTCTTGAGATAGAGAAAGCTCCTGTCACTCTACTCTTCATTGTCCCGGTAGCTCAGCCGGATAGAGCACAAAATTCCTAATTTTGAGGCCACGTGTTCGAATCACGTCCGGGACACCACCTAAACACCCCTATATGACCTCTTGCTCTGTCAATTCATAAAAAATCCGTACTCTCTTATTCTGGTTTCAGGGACGTCCTGGATCGAGTCACTTTGTGTCTTAGAGTGATGATGAACACATCTTATTCAGAATGTCATGATTGTTCAATATTTGTGTGATAACATGCACTAAATATAATAATAATTACCACAAAGGCTACGGATGTTCTATAAGAAGAGAAAGTTACTGACGGAGATAGATAAGTTAAAGGCTGAGGTACAGCTACTTTTAGAAGAGAACATCCGACTTAAGAGACAGAATGAGGCCTTACACGGAGACAGTCAAGCTGCAATAGATATTGTGCAGGAGAACAGACTGAAAAATGCTTTGACACAGAGTATGGCAAATGGATGCATCACGAACATAGAGTATATTCAAAAAGAGATAGAAAAAAACATGTCAAACCTTGATGAGATCAATGTCCTGACTGATGAGAACGAACAGATCATCATAGAGATCGAGGATAATGTAGATGCGATCTTTAATACAGAAAGTATCATCCAGATGGCGAATGAGTTGAGGGGAAATGCAGAAAACCTGAGTTCAAGTGTAGTCGCTATCTCTGATGTCATCACACTTATCAAAGACATCTCTGACCAGACGAATCTGCTTGCCCTGAACGCAGCGATAGAAGCGGCACGAGCCGGTGAACATGGCCGAGGTTTTGCTGTGGTGGCTGATGAAGTCCGAAAACTGGCGGAACGGACTCAAAAAGCGACTGCA
>JAUWRZ010000496.1 GCA_030610325.1 Sulfurimonadaceae bacterium
AGATCTTCTTTTATGAGTGGATGATACTTGATCTCGTACATGGATCAGGTCTTGTCCAGATCGATATCAAACTCTTTTGCCATATCTTCCATTGAGATATATTCAGATGTGGGTGTGGCTTTTCTTTCCTGGATGACATCATATATATGAGTATGTTCTGCCAGCTCAAGCTCCTCTTCTAGTGCTTTTAGTCTTTCATACTCATCCGTGGAGATAACGACTGCTTCGAGTCTATTATTTTTCAAGATGCCTATTTTTTCAATGGAGTGCTCTTTGATGCTTTTTACAACACTTCCAAGCTGTTTTGTGATGTCAGTGACTGAATAGAGTTCACTTTGGGCATATTTGACCATTTGATATATCCTTATGGATTTACTACTTTATTTCAATACCAATATTATAGTAAATTAAGTATTAAACTTCAAACATAAGTGCAAATACTGCTTTGATCTAAAAGATGGAAGTCTTTTTATTTGTGGATAGATCATAGAAATGAAGTAGTGGGTTGTCACCCTAAGATTTGACCCAAAGATTCCAGATGAAAGTCACTACCAAGGCCTCCCATGATTTACACACTTAGTAAGTATAGAAAACATGTAAAAGGTACTCATAAGGAATAAATGATGAACAAAGAGACTCGAGCATGGAAGGATGGCTATCGCTTCACGCCACTTGAACTGATGCAAGCAGGCAATGCCCTCAGGGCAGAAGGAATCCAAACTACAGATGAGAACTATCGTACTATGATACTTTTTAACAGACAGATACCAACAAAACGGATGATGAGAAGAAGATCGATGCAAGATGATCGGCTGCCGATCTCCAAAGAGCAGATCCATGCACTATTTGACGATTAGAAATAGAGGTGGTACGATCATGAGTGATCTGTAAAGTCATTGTGATCTTAAGGTCATCCATGGGTCGTCATCCGATCCTAAGCTCTCATATCTTCTCCTGAACCAAAAACTTGATACTATATTTTCCATCATAAGCATCGATCAGCCCATAGACACTCACTCCATCTCCTCGGTCTTTGATGTTAAAATAGAGAGAGTCTCCATATTTCCCAATGATCTCAGCACTGTAAAGCTCTAAGACGTTCTCATAGTTCTTGATGATCTCTTTGCGTGAGATAGTCGCATCTACCTTGCCATCTTTTAGTATTTTGTAGTTAATGGTATTGAGGTGGCCTTTGTAGTTTAGAAGTCGTTTTTTCTGCGAATATGGCTTGGTGTGGTGGATACTTAACTCGAGGTCATCATATTCGTACCTGGACGCGACGACAGAGCCTTCAAGTGGCTTGATAAAATCAATGCCAATAATGGACCTCTTATCTCCGCCACTGACTTTATGCAGTTCGACTCGTCTGTTTTTGGCACGTCCCTCATCAGTGTCATTGGTGGCAACAGGGTCTTTTTCACCATGACCGTTAGAGTGCAAACGTGAACTTTCGACTCCTTCGGCTACTATTGCTTTTAGTACGGAAGCGGCACGCTCTTGTGAGAGTCTATGGTTGTGCTCTTCGCTTCCTTTATCATCGGTGTACCCATTGACCGAAAGGACCAGGTCACTGTAGCGCTGCATAAGTGATACCGTTGATAGTATGGCTTTGGCAGACTCAGGTCTGAGGGTCGCTTTGTCGAAATCAAAAAAGATGCCTTCTAATGTGATCTTCCCTGTTTTATCCAGTTCTGATTTTATGGTGTCAGGAGTAAGGACAAGCGACTGTTTAAAAGCCTCTTCTGCAATGATCTTGAGTGAGAACTTCTTGTTGTAGGAGCTAAGCTCGATGTAGTTGGTCGTGTTGTCATGCTCTACTCTTAAGATCATTGTGTTGTCTTCATCTTTTAAGATGACTGCACCAAGTCTTAAGAGTTCGGCCTTGTAGTCATGGGCGATAGCGTAGCGTCCACTGTTCTTATCACTGCTGATATTCTTATAATCAAGCTTCCAGTATCCTCCCTTATGGA
>JAUWRZ010000170.1 GCA_030610325.1 Sulfurimonadaceae bacterium
AACGCCAGTGCTCAAAGATGTTCGCACTTACTTCAGGGGTATCACAGTCACACATAGCTCGCTCTGCTGCTTCGACTGTATCTGACTCTGCGACTTTTGCTTTGAACTCATCGACACGATCCTCGCCGATAAAATATTGTGCGATCAGGACTTTGCCTATCTCGACAAGAAATGCTGCTGGTGAAAGCGTTCCTGCGAGTTTAGGGTCTTTACGCAGATACCAGGCAGTGACGAGAGCATGCTGATATTTTGAGAGATTAGAGAACTGTGTATTGCTTATGCCGTAAGGGTGAAGGTTCAGTGTAAAACTTTTCTTTACGATACTCGCAAGTGCGAAACCGCGTACGGTACCCATCCCGAAGAGACCGACAGCTTGCGAGATGGCATTGATCTCACGACTGAAACCGTAGAGTGGTGAGTTTGCTGCTTTAAGGATATCTGCAGTCAGAAGTGGGTCTTTTTCCAAGATAGTGACCATGTCGTTGAACGTACTGTCAGGGTCTTGATAGACCGTTTCGATCTGCATGGCAGTCTCGGGGAGTGGAGGGAGCTGTTTTATCTGTTTCAGCATTGCATCAGTCATTCTTAAACCTCTTCTTTGATAATGCTACAATTATAAGTCAAGGTATGTAAATCGTGACTGAATAGAGGGTCAAATGAGATATTTTGTTGTTTTGGGTGTTCTGATGTCTTTTTTGATGGGAACTGAGCATGCTCAGTTCGATGCAGCTATAGAAAAACATGATTATGAGCGTGCAAAGGCGATAGTCCGTCCAGATGCAGTCGGTGGCAATGCCAAAGCGATGTTCGATCTGGGGTTATTGGAATACGTGACAGCTCAGGAGGATAAAGCCTTAGTATGGTTTCGACGTTCGACCGATAAGGGGGAGCGAAGAGCAGAACTCGGGGTCGGGATCATCCTCTTTTCAAAAGATCGGGCGCCCGCAGCTCTGAAAGAGGCTGCTTCATCATTTAGAAAAGTAAAAGATACACGATTGGCATCAGACTTCTTGCCGGTGATAAGTGATCTGTTAAATGGTACTGATACGGCTTCGGCTCAGGCCTACTTCCGCATCGCTTTGCTCTACCATGATGATCTGCTGATCTTCTCAAATGATGTTCTGGCTGCCCAATTGATGCAGCATGCGGCAGATAAAGGTCTGGCTGCCGCAGCACTTGAGTATGCGAAGATGTTGCTTGAAAGTGGTGCCCCCAATAGTATATGGGATGCACAGCATTATTTTGAACAGGCTGCTCATGCGGGCAGTGCGGAGGCACTTTACCGTCAAGGGAAGCTCTATCTTGAAGGTCCGACTGGCTTTCGAGACCTTGCCAAAGGGGAGGCTCTGATGGGACAAGCACGCAAAGATGGCTATAAAGTGACTACACCTGTATTAGAAAAGGTGGCTAATCTGCCGTTTTTATCCTATTGAAAAACACAATATGCTAGACTTTTCGGCTATAACATGAAAAACTAGGATCATGCAGTCAAGCACGTAGAAATACTTATTGCTTTGGTCGCATGTCCTGAGACAAAGGACCCTTTATAATGATGGAACGTGATGCAATGCTTAATCAACTTGGTTACAGCTCAAATGATGGCCTTTTGGCACAACTGGACAGGATAATCGGTAATACCGGTGGTTTTGACAAGATAGAAAAACATATCTTCGACTTGAACACCGCATTGAAAGTCGACGCCTCTTTTGTGGCGATGTCCAACTCAAATGATTATTTTAAGATCAAGCTCGAAGCACCGAGCCCTGAACGTAATGATGATGCCAGAGACAAAGTAAAGCATTTCGCGGACAAATATAAGGTGGACCTGCAAAAGGTCGACGGTAAAGAGACCTATTATATACTGGGCTTTGCCAAATAAGTGAAGATCGAACCTATGACGCCCGAGGGGTATGATCTTCTTCTTGAGGAGTTCAAATATCTCAAAGATGTAGAAAAGCCCCGGGTAAACAGAGAGAAACAGGTAGCTGCAGAGCAGGGTGATCGCTCTGAAAACGCAGAGTATCATGCTGCAAAAGAGAAACTTCGTCACATCGATAAACGACTGTTCTATCTCAACTCTATCATCGAAAGAGCGCAGATCATCGACCCTTCCGGGCTTGATGGTGAACGGGTACACTTTGGTTCGACGATCACTTTGATAGACTTGGAGAGTGATGATGAGGAACGTTACTCGATCTGTGGTGTCCTGGAGAGTGAACCTGAACATGGACTTATCTCAATTCACGCCCCGATAGCCCGTGCGATGCTGGGTAAACGTGTAGGTGATGAGTTTATTGTCAGGTTACCCAATGGGAAGAAAGAGTATGAGATAGAGATGATCGAATACATCTCTATCTTCTCACTCAAAAAAAACATCCGCTCTATAAAAGATTTTGGATTCAAGTAGTCTTATACCACGCTTCGCTATAATCCTTGCTTTTAAAATACCCGCAAGGAAGTGCAGTGAACCAGCCCTTAGAGAACATCAATGAGCTACTAAGTCAGCATAAACTATCCCAGTTAGACTATCATCACATCAAAGAGATCCTAGATCGTGAACCAAACCTTGTCGAACTTGGTATCTTCTCAGCTATGTGGTCTGAGCACTGTAGTTATAAATCCTCTAAAAAACACCTTTCAGGTTTTCCGACAAAAGCACCATGGGTCATCCAGGGACCGGGTGAGAACGCGGGTGTCATCGATATCGGTGGCGGGTATGCGGCTGTCTTTAAGATGGAGAGCCATAACCATCCTTCGTTCATCGAGCCTTATCAGGGCGCGGCTACCGGTGTCGGCGGGATCATGCGTGATATCTTTACTATGGGTGCACGTCCCATAGCTAACCTTAACGCTCTGCGTTTTGGTAATGTCATGAACGATGATAAAGTCAGTTCACATCAGCGTTACCTTGTCCGTGGAGTCGTAGATGGCATCGGCGGTTATGGTAACTGTATGGGCGTACCTACCATTGGTGGTGAGACTAGTTTTGATGAGTGCTACAACGGTAACATCCTTGTCAATGCATTTACGCTTGGACTGGCTAAAAGTGATGAGATCTTCTATGGCAAAGCGGAAGGTATCGGAAACCCGGTCATCTACGTCGGTTCAAAGACAGGACGTGATGGTCTTGGTGGTGCGGTGATGAGTTCAGACTCCTTTACCGAGGAGTCTAAAAGCCTTCGTCCTACTGTTCAGGTAGGTGACCCTTTTACGGAAAAACTGCTGCTTGAAGCCTGTCTGGAACTCTTTAAGACGGACTATGTCGTCGGGATCCAGGATATGGGTGCGGCAGGCCTTACTTCGAGCGCATTTGAGATGGCAGGACGTTCCGGTTCAGGGATGATCATGAACCTTGACGCAGTCCCCGCACGAGAAGAGGGGATGACACCTTATGAGTTTATGCTCTCAGAGTCTCAGGAGCGTATGCTCATCTGTGCCAAGAAGGGCTCAGAAGCGGCGATCATCGAGATCTTCGAGAAGTGGGACCTTGATGCTGCTGTCATCGGTGAAGTGACAGCTACAGGGAACATGGAACTCTTCTGGCATGGTGATAAAGTCGCTGATGTCCCGGTAGACCCGGTCTCTGAAGAGGCTCCGGTCTTAGATCGTCCTGTCAAACGTCCGGCCTACCTTGATGGTATCAAAGATGTCACTATCGATGACTTTGATAAGGTCGGGAACCAGGCAGCATTTGAGAAGCTGATCGCTTCGATGGAAGTGGTCGATAAGGCCTGGGTCTATGATCAGTATGACTCTATGGTTCAGACCAACACCATCAAAAAAGGTGGTCAGCTTGATGCTTCCGTAGTCCGTGTCAAAGAGAACGGTAAAGCGCTGGCGATGAGTGCGGACTGTAATGTCCGTTTCTGTTACGTCGACCCAAAAGGTGGTGCGGCAGCAGCGGTCATCGAGTCGGGACGTAATGTCGCGATGAGTGGTGCCCGTCCACTGGCGATCACAGACTGTCTCAACTACGGTAACCCGGAAAATCCTGAGGTGATGTGGCAGTTCGCAGAGGGTTGTCTGGGTATCAAAGAGGCATGTGCAGAGCTGACTACTCCAGTCATCGGTGGTAATGTCTCTCTTTATAATGAGACTAACGGTGTCTCTGTCTTTCCGACACCATCTATCGCGACGGTCGGTGTCAATGATGATCAGGATAAAGTCCTGATGTCTAACTTTCAAGAAGAGGGCAACCTACTTTACATAGTAGGCGAGACCCGCTCAGAGTTTGGCGGTTCACTCTATATGAAAGAGGTCTGCGGGACCGTTGCCGGTCAACTTCCTGTGATCGATTATGAAAAAGAGCTTGCGCTTTGGGACCTTGTCATCGAAGCCAACAAAAAAGGGCTGCTTACATCGGCTAAAGACCTTAGTTCTGGTGGAGCGGCTATCGCACTTGCCAAGATGGCTGCGACAAGCGGCTTTGGATGTAGTGTCGGGATGAAGGTAGATGATGAACGCGAGATCTTTGCAGAGTCTATGTCAAGAGCCATAATCGAAGTGTCGTTAGAAAACGCTGAAGCATTTGAAGCTATGACGACTGGACTCAGTTGTGAGAGAGTAGGGACTGTTGGTGGAAATGCACTCTCTATCAACGATGTCGAGATGCCACTTGCGCAGCTTGACGAGATCTACTTCGGGACTTTTAAAAAGGTCATCGAAAGAGACATCTAGTCCTTTCGACCTCCCCAATACCATTAAGTCAAGAGTTTCGATCGCTCTATAAAGGTTTGGAATCGGAATGCTTTTCCTCCGCAGTTTGGGAGTCATAGTGGAGAGTGCCAAAGGTTAGCACTCCTAAGACTCTCCGTTACCGAAGATGCTTGACTTAATGTCATAGATCCCTCCCTTTTTTTTAGTGACTTTGGTCATACTCGTCGATCTACTCTCTTGTGTCTCTCGCAAGATCAGTCGATTCCCCTGTATAGTAAACAATTAAAAAGAAGGAAGGAGACAATAAAAAAGTCCCTATATTACATCACTCTCCTGATGGTATTGATCGGGCTCTATCTGGCATATACGAATGCGGCGAAGATCTACCCGTTCTATGCACAGTTGACACAAGAACATATCGGGGTCACGACTGACCTTCAGGATGCGGCTCAAAAAGAGGCCCATTTCGTAGGACCCTCAAAAAGAGCCATCTGTCGTAGTGGCCGACTTTGCTTTAAAAAAGGTAGTCTATAAGGCTCACTCTGTGTAGAGTGCCATATGCCTAAGGTGGGAAGACATACCGGCAAGTCACCGTTGACAGTAAGAAGTCATCTATTTGGTTTTACGACACCGGAAGAGACCATCAAATATGGCATGCCGCATGAGACCAACGCCTGTTATGCCTGCCATAAAGACGATAGAGATTCCAGGCTGATCTGGAGAGCTGGGG
>JAUWRZ010000331.1 GCA_030610325.1 Sulfurimonadaceae bacterium
CAGTTCCGAAGCGAGGTGACGATGCACAAAACCAAAATAGAGGATATCACCGACGATGATCATTACGATGACAAGTAACATCATCGACCAGAGAATTCCAAGCGTCTTACGGTAAGTAGGGTGTAAGAGCCTCTTCACAGGCACGATGGCCAAGAGTATAGGAAGTGCCAAAAACGTGAAGAGAGTAGACATATCTACGCGAAATCCCATCAGAAACGATAGCAGTGTCTCTCTTGTGTCCAACATGACAAAATCATTTGGATAAGAGAAGTAGAGCCATATACGCAGCGCCATCAAGATGGTAAAACTGATAAGTAAAGCGGTAAAGGTCTGTCGATATACGGATTTAAACTTCAATGGGACTCTCATGTGAAAAAGATATGCAATTGTAACCTAATTGTCATAATCAAGAGACTCTTGCACGATGACGTTCTGAGCCTTAAGAGAGAGCGAGTAACTCATCACCATAAGGCGATCATTCACTGATTCCTGTTATAATCCGAAATCCATCGTTAATATCAAACCGACTGTCATCTTCAGATGCCAGATACAAAGCCACCGATCCAAGGAACCTATACTTTTGAAAGACCCATCCTACTCCCTTCTGGTAAAAGCCAACCTCTTTATCTCTATCTTACTTTTTATCCTTTTTTTGACCTTTAATAGCGACTATAGCGCGGTCTCATCGGCACTCACCCTGCTCGCTGCCATCTCCAGTGCAGCCATTTTGGTCCTGGCACTTTATATCGTACTCTTTATCTTCTCTTTCTGGCGTCCCAAAGGGCTTTATATAGTCGCATTCGTCTTCGTCCTGGCACATCTCGGGATCATCACTGACTTTTTCATCTATAGACTCTACCATTTTCATATCAATGCGATGGTCATCAACATCCTCACCTCACCGGCCGCCGCAGACAGCATACAGCTTGGTCTGGCTCCCTATCTTGCCATAGCAGCCATCATCGCCTCTCTTATCGCATTTGAGTGGTATGTCATCAAGGCTATTGGAAAAAAGGTTACCGATGATGCGAAGATCCTCAATAAAAGGCTCAACTGGCTCATCCTGCTTCCACTCTTTTTGGTCATCGTGATCGAGAAGTTCTCTTACGGGACAGCTTACCTGCTCGGGAAAAGCGAGATCACTTCCAAGTTCAGTGTCGTACCACTTTATCAACCTTTGACATTCACAAGGTTCGCTGCCAAGTATTTTGATTTCGAACCCAGAGCAGAGGCACAGACTCTCGTCAGTAGTGTCAAATCATTGAACTATCCGCTTGTCCCTCTGGAACTGCGTGAGAATAGTGATCCTGTCAATATCTTCATCTTCGCCTCTGACGCAGTGCGTAACTCCGTACTTTCCCCTGAGGTCTCGCCCAACATCTCCTCTTTTGCACAGGAGAGCTGGGTCTATGACAATCACTACAGCGGCGGTAATTCGACCCGCTTTGGTATCTTCTCGATGATGTATGGTCTAAACTCGACCTACTGGTTCAGTTTTCTCAATGCCACCAGAGGTTCACTGCTTTTTGAGACGCTGGAGAGACAGGATTATCAGATCAACATCACCTCAAGTACCAGTACCAGCTGGCCTGAGTTTCGCAAGACCTGTTATATCGATCAGCAGGAGTCGATCCATGACACATTTGAGGGGACTCCGGCAGAAAAAGACCGTCAAAGCAATGACGCACTCAAAGCGTGGTTAAGCCGTACCAATCTCAATAAGCCTATCTTCTCGTTTCTCTTTTGGGATGCGCCCCATCAGCGATCTTATCCAAGAGAGTATGCCAAGTTTCAGCCCGATAATGAAGGTGCGACCAATTACCTGACCGTAAGTGAATCCGACAAAGAGGTCCTTTTTAACCAGTATAAGAACGCCGTGCACTATAATGATGCTCTATTTGGTGAGTTTGTCGCACTGCTTAAAGAGAAAGGACTCTATGATGACGCCATCATCATCCTGACATCCGACCACGGACAGGAGTTCTTTGAGTTTGGGAAGTTTGGTCATAACAGCAGTTTCTCCCGTGCCCAGACACAGTCGCCGCTGATCATCAAGTTTCCGGGAAAAGAGCCACGTACCATCGACTCTCTCTCCAGCCATGTCGATATTGTCCCGACCCTCTTAAGCTATATCGGTGTGACTAATAGTCCTGATGAGTACTCCAACGGTGTCGATCTGCTCTCATCTGAGCCTGTACACGACTATATCTTTACGGCCAACTGGAACAACAATGCCATCATCACTGACAAGACCACTATGGTATTCTCAAACCTGCCAAACAAGATGTTTAAGAATGAGATCCGCTCCACCGAGACTTATAAGACGATCCCTAAAGAGAAGTCGACTATTGATGAGCGGCTGATCTTGGATGTCCTGGACCAGAATAGGAAGTTTTTAAGATAGAGCTGTTACCAATATTTTAAGTCTATCATGTGCTTCGAAATGGCACATAACACACGTCGTCGGAAACGGAGAGTCTTAGGAGTGCTGACCTTTGGCACTCTCCACTATGACTCCCAAACTGCGGAGGCAAAGCCTTCCGATCCCAAACCTTATAGAGCAGTAATACCTCTTGACTTTAGGGGGTCAAGAGATGCGATAAGCATCACTCTACGAGAGAGCCTGACAGACGCTGATACTCTTTCGATGTCTCCAGCAGTCCCTGATGTGTTCCCTGTGCGACGCTACGACCCTCTTTAAAGACCAAGATCTTATCCGCATGCTCTATCGTACTCAGACGATGCGCGATGGTGATGGTGATCTTATCTTTCATGTAGTCATCTAACGCTGTCTGGATCCGCTTCTCACTCTCATTATCGAGCGCACTGGTCGCTTCATCAAGCAGTAGTAAAGAGGCATGTTTATAGATCATACGCGCAATGGCAATACGTTGGCGTTGCCCGCCGGAGAGGTTGGCACCGAACTCTTCCATAAAGGTGTAGATGCCTTCAGGAAGCGTCTCTATGAACTTGAGAGCATCTGCCAGACGTAAGGCCTCAAGCACACGTGCTTCATCGACCTCCTCACCGTAAGCGACGTTTGCCGCTAAAGTGTCCTGGAAGATATAGACACGTTGGGAGACGATAGCCATATGGTGTCGAAGTGAGGCCTGCGTATACTCGCTGATGGCTGCACCATTGACCTCTACGACACCTGAGGAGGGATCATAAAAACGTAAAAGAAGGTTCACCAGTGAACTTTTTCCCCCACCGCTGTCACCTACTAGTGCGATATGCTGCCCCTGCTTGATGTCCAGATCTATATTTCGCAGCACAGGCTTCTCTC
>JAUWRZ010000352.1 GCA_030610325.1 Sulfurimonadaceae bacterium
AAAGAAAAGCCACACCCACATCTGAATATATCTCAATGGAAGATATGGCAAAAGAGTTTGATATCGATCTGGACAAGACCTGATCCATGTACGAGATCAAGTATCATCCACTCATAA
This sequence comes from Sulfurimonadaceae bacterium, assembly GCA_030610325.1. Taxonomy (GTDB): domain Bacteria; phylum Campylobacterota; class Campylobacteria; order Campylobacterales; family Sulfurimonadaceae; genus BB26. Next base: position 118 of record JAUWRZ010000352.1, read on the forward strand.
AAGAAGATCTAAGACAGCTAAACAACTCTGTTCGTATCGAAGTCTTCAAAAAACTACAACAGATACAAAAATCACCCGAATTAGGCAAATCACTCGGTAATAAAAAGGGTATGGATCTAAGCGGCTTAAAAAAAGTCTATGTAGCAAAAAAGCAGATCAGAATCGTGTATGAGATCATAGATGATATATTAGTGGTCCATGTCATTGCCATTGGTAAAAGAGAGAATATGAAGGTCTATATGCAAGCTGAACAAAGAAGATGACTACTCTTTCACTCTACTGAACGGGTCAAGATCGTGTCGTAAAGTGTGCGAAAGCACCTTCGACACTTAAGACACTTTTATAACGTGTCTGAGTCAGTACAACGCGCTTTGTCTTCAGGTCACAGACAGCAATACGATAGTTTGAGCCCATATAGGGTTCTACAATACAGATGATCTTACCTTCGAGCTCCCGTGTCGCATGGATATTTCCCTCAAGAGCATAGAAAAAATATTTTGGATAACTCAATGGTGTGATCTCGACGATCTCGACCATGTTTCTTTTATCGAAGGTATCAGCGATGATGCTTGCATCTTCGAAGCTATCAAACTGGACACACCAGTCATCAAAAGTCTTGTTAAAATGTTCCAGACCCTCATCCAAGAAGCCACCTGCTGGTGATTGTAAAGCAAAGATACTCATATTTTCTGTGCTGCCTCCAAGTACTTTCATCTATCTGATTTTAGCATCATTTTAAAGGTCTATAAAATATATTTACCCTCTTTTTTCTTCACGACCTCGATGATGTAGCATTATGAGAGGAAAAGGTCTAAGAGAAGCTACACTTTACTATTGTAATAATTGAGATAAGCCACCTCCTCCATGGCCTCGTTTTCCACATTATCATCTCTTACACTCCCGGAAAAGATCAAGAAGACAAAGGAAAGACGATGAAAAAGCTAACAGGTGTTTTTGGCCTTGAGATGAGACGATGAGAGTCATAGTCTTTATGCTCACGATGACTGCACTACTGTTTAATGGTTGTGCACACCACAGGTCTGTCGAACTTGACAGACAGCTCCAGGCGGTGGACAATACCTACATCTATGATATCAAGCTTAAGAACATCATCGAACCTCTAAACAGAGAGGATGAGCCCTTGACTGGTTTCCCTTTCATCTCTACATCTACACAAAGAGACCATAAAGGGCACTTCTCTCCTGACTTCTATGCAAAGAACAAGAGTACATTACGTACTAGCTCACTTGAGGACGTAGACATCTGGTCACTTGGACTCGAACCTGGACTTCTTGATGTCATCTATACCAAAGCTACCTGGATCGAGGACTATAAAGATGTCAGTGACGACCTGTTTATCAACATCTGCTACAGCAATAATCTCTCCGACAGACAACAGGAGATCCTAAAGCAGTGGATAAGACAAGGTGGTATCTTCTGGGTGGAAAACGGTGTCTATACGACAGGAAGTGAGATAAATATCACGACGACAAGAGACCCTAAAGAGCAGAAGTTTCTGGGTCTTGATGTCAGTACGATGCATTTCACACTACCTGAGGGTCTGAACAAAAGAGATATTGTCTTTGACGGACTACAGACCACCCTCCCCTTCATCAGCATACGATCACTTCAGCTAGACCTGAAAAAGGCAGGAGAGGCGTTCTTTATCATCGAAGGGGAGAGCCAGATAAGAGACAAAAAAGGTCAACCGTTACTGAGTATCTCCAAATATGGCAAAGGTAAGATCATCTCTCTGCTTCCCTTCGAGTCTTATGATGCCTACAGGGATGGTGAGCTGTTACGCTGGCAACTTTTAAAGCAGATAGAGACAACATCTCCAAAGAAGGAGATATAAGAGCCAAAAGGCATCAAGTAGATACTGTCATCGATTGTCTATATAGAAAGAGCTCACTCTTTATCATACTCTCGCATGACCTGTATGGTCTTAGCTACACTCTGGCCGAGAGCATCAAGGTCGTATCCACCCTCAAGGAAGAAAAGTTTAGGCACCGGTGAACTCTCCATGATGGCACTCACGATGTCACCGATCCCCTCGGTAGTAGCGTTCAGCTGCGCCAGTGGATCAGAGTGATGCAGATCATACCCTGCGGAGACCAGGATGATGTCTGGTTGGAACTCTCTGAGCGTCTCCGGAAGGGCCTCTTCATAGATGGGTAGAAGCACTTCGTCCCCACTTCCCGGAGTCAGTGGAAAGTTGCGTGTGTACCCTTCACCATCTCCAATACCCGTCTCTTGAGCACTGCCGCTTCCGGGATAGGCCGGGTATTGATGGCTACTGAAATAGAAGACCGTCTCATCATCATAGAAGATATCCTGCGTACCGTTACCGTGATGTACATCAAAATCGACGATAAGCACCTTCTCGAAGCCTTTACTCTGAGCATAGCGTGCGGCGATGGCAATGCTGTTAAAGAGACAAAAGCCCATCGCCTGATACTTTGTAGCATGGTGGCCAGGCGGCCGTACAGCTGCGAAGGCAGTAGAAGCCTGCCCACTCATGATGGCATCGATGGCACTGACCCCTGCACCGGCAGCTTTGAGTGCAGCCTCATAGGAGTGCTCTGAAGTCTGAGTGTCAGCATCGATCGCCCGCAAGTTCATACTGGCATGTTCTACGCTCGCGATATGTGCCGGGGTATGTACACTGCAGAGCTGATCATAAGAGGCTGGCTCTGGTGTGATCCATGTGAGCTCATCCCTGAGAGGCTCAAGATATCTGATGATAGAGCGCAGACGATCGGCATTCTCCGGGTGATAAGCACCGGTATCATGTTCTAAAAAGATATCATCATAAATAATAGCTACTGCCATCGTCTACTCCTTGATCATAAGCTCTATTGATCACATTATACATCAGAACGGTTGTAAGGAGATCCAGGGCTATATCTATTCTAAGGCAGTGCCCGTTGATGAGATGGAGGCTATACTCTCAAAGATGATGATCGAAGGCAGTAGTATCAGC
>JAUWRZ010000097.1 GCA_030610325.1 Sulfurimonadaceae bacterium
ACCATATCGATGAAAGAGTCCGAATACTGATGAGAGGAACAAGATGGATGACATCGAGAAAAGATTAAAAGTCTATTTTGAACAACGGGACTATGCTTTTGTCTTACTGTTTGGTTCCTACGCTGATGGTAAAGAAAACAGTATGAGTGATATAGATATTGGGATATATTTCAATGCTAAAGTCGATCTAATGCAAGCCGGTTATGATGCAGCGATGCTTGGAGAAGAGCTTGCAAAAAAGATCGATATGACCATTCTTGATGACATCGAGAAGAAGGATCCGCTGTTTGGATTTAATGTCTTGTCCCGACATAGAGTGATAGCCCTTAATGATGAAGAAGCCTATATACGATTTAAGACAGATGTCCAGTTGAGCTATCTGGACCATAAGCCACTGATCGATGCGAACCGTTCAGTATTCAAAGAACGCATAAAAGCAGGAATGATCGGAGAACGAGACTATGCTTGAACGTCTGCAAAACCTCGAAGAGAACATCGCGAACCTTCAGCAGATGCATAAGACGCATACGCTCGAAGATATGAGAAAAAACAAGTTTGATGAGTGGGCACTTCGTTACGGCCTTTTTGAATCCATTCAGATCATCATCGACCTCTCCTGTCATCTGTCAGCCAAATATAACCTTGGTGTCTCAAAGACCTATGTCGAATGTATCGAGAGACTTGAGAAGTTTGATTATATTGACTCCAGACTTGCTAAGAGGCTGATAGCCTCCATCGGTCTAAGGAACATGCTGATCCATGAATATGTCAAGATCGATATCGAACGTCTATATGGTTATTTGGAACTCATCGAGGACTTTTCCCATTTTGTAAAAGCCATCAGTGAGTACATCGAAACGAAATAAGATAAGTAAGATCGTCACGGATGATGAAGAGGATAGTTTTAAATCGGAAGGTATTCAAAGCACAAAGCGCATACGAGGTGATTCATATAACTTGATAACCGATATGGAGGCTACTTGTAAGACCGTAAAATATGAAAAATCTTATCATCCGATGTTCTATGACTTATGGTCTTCCCATGAATGAAGATTATGCTCAAATCGATACAATAAGAGTAAATATTTAATATTTCTACTCATATAAGAGGGAATATGTGTCATATACGCATATTTGCACACGGAATCGAGGCTACTTTTTATCTAAAAAGAAAGAAATAATAAAACAGATCATTAGAGAGTTCTATCTTAGAGACAGTTTTGATGTTATCAACAGACTTTCTCAAACGATTGATAAGATCGAACTCATCCCATTCTTTAAATTTGCGACAAGCCACTGATCAGTCAGATCCACGATCTAAGCTATCCAAAGTCTGGTGACTTTCTAGCAGGGGCATCTTCTATTGTACAATAGTCCTCATGCGTGAGATGATATGGTCTGCATCATCACCCAGGTGTTGCTGGATCATTGTATATAGCATCTGCTCCTCTTTCATGTTGTGTTGTTGCATCAAGATCATAAGTGTCTCAGATAGACCAAAGAACTTATCATGATCATTTGACTCAACAGCATCCTCCATCTTAGATAAAAGTCCTCTCATCTGCTCATGCTCCATGACCATGACTTGTGTCGGTCCCTCAGTCATCCCTGTCTTTTGCTCAAACGCCGGGAAAAGTACCACCTCTTCCATCTTAAAGTGATTGGTCAAAGCATCCTGAAATGCTTCGAGCTTTACTAAAGCCTCATCGCTCTTAGAAGCGACTGCCTCTTCCATCTGTGTAAAGATCTCATCACAATCTTTGTGGTCCTGGGTCATAAACTCTTTAATATTTGACATTTTCTATTCCCTTCATCTTTGATGGGAATCATAACCTCTTTGAATAAAAAGCTCATTGATGATCATCAACTCTCTTGGAGTAAGAAAGCCAGGGGATCACTGGACTCCACTGTTTTACTCTCGTGCTTTTGCACCAGGTCATTTAGTAATACCTGGCTTTGGACGTCTTGAGTCTTGGTCTTTTGGAGCTCACTATATGCATGTTGTAAGGTATCGCTAAATGTCCTCATACTCTCTTGAAACCCAAGGGCTGCGTACTCATCAGCCCCCGGCTTTAACAGATGATCCACTCTCTCCATGATAGTCTCATAACTCATCGGTCTGGGTTGAAACGGTTCTTTAAGCTGATCTGCTACAAATCGTTCAAGGTCAGAGGAAGTGTGCTCTTGTACATAAACTTTCTCGGCATCAGACATAGCGTCGATCTCTTTCGCCAGATCATATTTCAATCTATCTACATCGAGTGTCAGCATCATCATGGAGAGCATATTGTCTTCATCTGTACTGTTGATGGCCTCGACAAAGGCTTTTTTCAGATCACTATCCATATCTTGAGGGATATTTGAGATGGTCCTGGCTTTTCCGTCTTCAGTGATGCCATCACCGTCAAAATCATACTTCTCATAGAAGTGCATCAAGAGGTTGTAGGCACCTTCATCTGAAAGCTCATCTACTACGACTTCATCAACGAGTCTTGTATACTCCTGCAGTGTCGATAACTCCTCTATGGTCAGATCCTCTAAAAACGCTTTAGCGTTGGAGACTTTGACATCAGCCTCTATCGCTTCTGCATAGATCTTCTCAAAATCTTCTTTATAGGGCTCTCTGACCTTGGCAAAATCACTATGCAAGTCCAAGTCTCTCATAATAGATGTGTGTTCTTTATACGAAGCAGATGTTTCCATTTTAAAGCCTTTGATATGACAAGCAATACACATGCCAAGTCATTGGCTTCTCAAAATGCTCATGGAGTGTGTTGAGAGGATCAGGGTCTTGCAGATGGAGTCACAGGGGTGTCGCTAAGGTCAAGTGCTATGATGCTTGGAAGTAGGTAGTATTTGACAGGCTCTTAGGTAGAGCAGCCGTGTCACTACTGCTCTTTATAACTCTCAAGCAGTGCTTGCTCAAAAGCCTCTTGGTCAAGTCCCAACTCCTCAAGCAGTCCTGTTACCCGCTGCTGGTCCAACTGTTCCGTGGCAATACTGAGCTCAAGCAGTTTTCCCAAAGTGCCATGATAGGTGGTGATGGCACTTTTGATCTCCTCATCGAGGTTGATGGAGTCAAAGATCTTATCGTAAGAGACCCCCATAAGTGGCTGGAGCATTGAGAGTACGGCGACAAAAGGGGCCTCATCAGAGAGCTCTTTGGTAGCGTATGTAAGTCTGTTGACAAGAAAACGCATGATCGCCATACGTGTGTTGGCCGTATAGAGTAACGGGTTGTTGGCTGGGCTGCCGTCGTCAGTCTGTGTGAATGCCAGGAGTAGAAGCCACCGTCTAAGGTCCTTTCGACCAATAAGCAAAAGTGCATGGCGGATAGACTTGATAGTATGCTTTAGCATGAAGGCCGGTGAGTTCAGATAGCGCAACAGTTTCAGCGTGATATTGGGGTAAGTCGCAAACTCCGTAGCTATCTCATCGATGGCTTTACTGGTCTGAAGGATGTTGAGTAGTGCAAGTGTCTCTTGATAGCCCTTATCGATCTCTTTTTCATCATCTAACTGTTCGTCAAGGTAGTAGTGCCCGGAGAAGAGTTGGATGCCCAGCGTACTAAAAGCCTGTTGTGTCTTCTCATCAGCGATATTGGATGCGATCATAGTGAGTCGATAGTCGCGTAGCTCTGGCAGCACGGTCTGGAAAGCCTCCAGATCGACAGCAGATGTATCAACGATGAAGTATTGCACTAGAGGCAGTAGTGGTGTGAGTTCGCTGATCAGGTCCTCTTTGTCAGAAGTATGAAAGAGCGCAAAGGTGAAGTTGAGTGCTTTGAGCTCATTGACCCGTGCGATCATTGTCTCATCTATCGGCTCGGCATCATCGATAGCGAAGATCAGTTGCTCGTTTGTGAACGTGAAAATAGAAGGGTTTGAAAGCATCTCACGATTTATTTTGATGAATGCACGTCTTCCTCCAGAGAGCTCTTTTATACCTGTCTGAAAAAGAGCCTCGAGAAATGACCGTGTATGGTTGAGCTGCTGCGTCTGCTCGTAGGGGGCATAGTAAAATATGTAGTCTTGTATACTATTGTCTCTATCCAAAACAGGCTGTTTGGATATAAATAGGGAGTTTGACACGGTGTGGTCCTCACTTGTTACATGGATTTTCTCTAATAGCAAGATCGACTTTAACGTCATATTGTGATGGAAGATGAAAGGTCTGTTATAAATAAAGAACAGAATATGTGTAAAATAGTTACATATAGCCCTGAATTGATGGCGAATCCTGTTTTTAGCCCTTTTTAGGCTTGAACATCATGAGGATGACTACGACTCTTGTCCTGATCTGGTAGTTTTTAAAGATGCTCTTAATATACTGGTCTATCTAAATGATCAGTGTTGTGTTGGATGTCATGTACGGTAAGAGTCCTGAGAGTGAGAACATCGTGGAGTGGGATCTCGCACTGTTGTTGAGCAGGTATGGTCTTGATCTGGGAAAAGTATAAGTACTATTTAAGAAGGGAAGATGATGGATAGAAGAAGAGCTAGTCAAGAGAAATATTATGTCTGAGAACAGAGGTCTTAAGATCTGGAAATACGAGGAGCGTCAAGCAAGTCATGCACTCATAAAACTCTATGCAGAAGAGCATGGAGAAGGCGAATACCTTGGTGAGTTTACCGATGATGAGGCGAAAGAACTCATCCTTGGCATCAAACCAAATATAAAGATCGATAAAGAGCTACATCGCCTTAAATACTTCGGGTTCCTGCCGATATTAGTCATATATAAGTCCGCTTCTCCAGAACACTAAGATTCTCCTGATGTGACTAGCATAGTCATTTTATAGGTGCACTGGAGGTGAGGACAAGGCTGTAGAATATAAGATACGTTTGTAGTCAGTTCTAAAATACTAAAGTAGAAATGGGTCTTTATGCAGATCGACTTGGTAAAAAAAAGATATTTTATAACTCTGCTTATCTTCTTAGTCATCGCTGTATCTGGAGTTGTCTATGATACGACCAACAGGACTATTGAGGAGTATCTGGTCAAGAAGACAGACCAGATGGACCTTGAGTATAACGTCATCTATAACCATAACAAGACGATCGCAGACCTGATCTTTAAGACTTTGGTCAATGATCCGCAGATCATCGGACTCTTTAGAGACCGGGAACGAAAAAGACTGCACCAACGACTTCTGACTGATTATGAAGAGCTTAAATATTTTAGCATCAGGCAACTCCATTTTCATCTACCAAACAATGACAGCTTTTTGAGGATGCATAGACCTTCCAAGTTTGGCGATAACCTCTCAAAAGCCAGGTTGACAGTCAAGTATGTGAATGAGCATAAAAAGTATATCGATGGCTTTGAAGAGGGTAAGATATTTAACGGGTTTAGATTTGTCTACCCTCTCTTTGATGCACAAAAGCATATAGGCAGTGTCGAGATCTCTTTCAGTGCCCTGGCGTTTATACAAGCAGTAGTCAAGAGTTATAAGATAAAAAGTAACTTTATCATCAATAAAGATATAGTCGCTCAGAAAGTCTTTGATGATGAGCAGTCCAATTATGTCCAGAGTCCACTTCCTCAGTACTATTTTCAGAGATCTATCATCGAGTATCTTAAGGTCGACTACTCAAAACGGCCAGTATTAAAATATCTCTCTGATGATATCCATGCAAGGATACTGACTGGAGACTCCTTCTCGAGCTATGATAGACATAGAGATGAGGTCGTGACTTTCATCCCTCTAAAGAACCCTATAACCGGTGATGCGATAGCTGCTATCACTTTTCGCAGTCCAGATATATCTATTGCCCAGGAGCAGAAGAGCTCACTGGTCATACTCCTTACCTCTATCCTCATCATCGCCGTGGTACTGCTGCTTATCTATAAAGAACTGAGATATAAGATGGACCTTGAACATAAGATCATAGATAGGACAAAAGAGTTGTTGGTACTAAATGAGCGATTAGAGGGTATGGCAAATGTAGACCCTCTCACCGGAGCCTATAATCGACGCTACCTGTACACGGTGTCGGAGAAGATAATCCCTTTGATCAAAAGAGAGCGCAGACGCCTCTCTCTGGCTATGATAGATATCGACAGGTTTAAAGATATTAACGATACCTATGGACATGATAGGGGAGACGAGGTCTTAAAGATACTTGTAGAGAAGGTCACAGATAGCATTCGCGAGAGCGATGTCTTTATAAGGTACGGTGGTGAAGAGTTTGTCCTGCTGTTTCCAAATACAACGCTACAGCAGGCTTTAGTCATCTCCGAGAAGGTACGAAAAGTCATCGACTCCTCCCCGGGAGTCCATGATGTAAGATTTACGGTAAGTGTAGGGGTGACAGAGTTCATCAATGGAAGTGATAATATAGACAGTGCCCTGAAAAGAGCAGACATAGCACTTTATAAGGCTAAGAACAGTGGCAGAAATAGAGTCGAGTATATAGAGGAGATGGGTACTCGGGGCTGAAGAGCACTTTTTAGGTCGTGACCCATAAAGATCAAGGTGATTAATAAGAGATGTGATCTAAATACTCTATGATTATAATAAAATATCACGAGAGTACATAAATGTCAAAAAAGATCACGGGCCTGCTTATAACATCTTTAAGTCTGTATGCAGCACTTCCTATGAGTAGTGTCGTCCCGCACGATAAGCCATACTTCACCAAAGAGGTCCGTAATACCGAGCTTATCTACACAGAAGGCAATATCCCTTTTGCCAAAGAGGCAGCGGCTGTCCAGTTGGACATGCAGCCGCAGTATGAGGAGATGTTCGGTTATGTGATGGATGAGAAGCTATATGTCGGGCTGATCTCGCAATACAACCAGATCGCCAACGGCTTCTCTACACCGTACCCGAACAACCGTCAGATCAACTACCTCGGTGGGGCGATGCAGGTAGACTACTTCTCCTCCCCCTCCTGGCTTCAGACTCTGCTCTATCATGAGACCGCACATAACTATCAGATGAACGCCAAAGACAATGTCATCTCAAGCAGTCTGCACACAGTGATAGGAAACGGTGCCTTCTTCCTCCCATGGTTTACGCTTCCAAATATCGTTGAAAGCTCTTTTCTTCTCGAAGGAAATGCCGTACTGAACGAGTCATGGCATGGCAATGGGGGACGACTCTACAGCGGGCGCTTCAAGGCTGCGACACTCCAGCAGGCCACAGCCGGTTATCTGACCCCTGAACGTCTCTACAATGATAACTACTACTTTCTCTATGGCTCCCACTTCTATACCCTTGGCGGACAGTATCAGTACCATCTGGCAGAGAAGTATGGATTAAAAGAGGTCAACAGCTACTGGAAAGAGCACTCTAAAGATTGGTACTGGCCCTTCTTTACCAACAACTCGACTGAACGTTCCATCGGTGTCGACTTTGAGACGGCTTTTGATGAGTGGCGTAAAGTGATGGAGTCTGAGGCTACCGAGATGATCGATGTCGATGGTGAAGTATTGGCTTCCACGCAGTTTTACTCGCCGATCAACGGCAG
>JAUWRZ010000308.1 GCA_030610325.1 Sulfurimonadaceae bacterium
AAAACAAAAACGGGAGAGCCATAAGATAACGGTAGGTCAAGATCGTGATAGTCCATACATAGGCTCTGGACCTTTTTTGGTAGAAGTTGGCTATTGGTGCTATGGCTGCAGCGGCCAGTGCCATGGCGTCACCGATGTTGAACTGAAGATCTGCCGGGAAGAGCATGATGATCGCTCCGGCTCCCATGACCAAGGCTCCGAGGGTATGCAGGATTGTTAGCTTCTCAGAACCAAAGATATTGAAATAGAGGTAGGCAAAAAGTAGTTGTAAAAAGATCAGTACCGCGACATTACCGGCTTAGGTGTAGCGTAGACTCATAAAAAGAAGTAGAAAAAGTGATGTGATGAAAAAGGAGGTGAGAAGCAGGTCCTTTTGTGCTTCGGGGATAAAAAGCGATGAGCCCTCCTTTTTTATGAGCAGGAGAGTCAAGAGTATAGTTGTAGCGATGACGACGACATAAGCATATGAGAAGATCGCTCCGACGAGTGCTATGCTAAAGAGTGAGAAAATGGGGAAGAGGCTCTCCAAAACGGAGAGTATCACCATAAAGAGCTCACCTTCTCTCTCTTTTTTCATCTCTCTTCTCACGGTGTCATCTCTCCTTAAGTAGAGTCACTACCTTGTGGTCGGCACCACTTAAGGCGAGCGAGGCGATCCCGTCGAGTGTAAACCACTCATGCTCATCTATCGATGCTTCATGCAAGAAGACTTCTGCGTCAAGTCTGAAGTGTGAGTACTGCTGGCTGATATCTCCAAGTCGCTTTGATATGGCCATATTATCCACATCTGCATCTGCATCGATCTCGGTAAAGCTCCAGAGTCCATGCAGAAAACGGCTACTGCGTTGTCGCATGGCGTAGCGACCCTTCCGGTGGTGGACAATGATCTTTTTCTGACGTACAGGTACGGCTTTTTTCAGTTTTTTCTGTGGGTAGGCAAGTGGGTCCTCTTTACCGAGGCAAATAGTTGAGAACGGACACTGTGTACAGTTAGTACGCCGACTTTGACAAAGCATCGAACCCAGATCCATCATCGCCTGGTTGTAGTCGTAGGGGTGTTCCTCGTCAAAGAGTTTATGAGCATACTCCCAAAGTGTTTTATCTGTTGCTTTCTTGATAGCAAATACCCGGTAAAGAATACGTTTGATGTTAGCATCCATGATCGGGACCGGGGTGTGATAAGCAAAGGCTGCAACAGCATGGGCAGTGCTTTCACCTATGCCGGGAAGGGTTTTTAGCTCATGGACGCTCTGTGGTAAGTCTGGAGTAGAGAGCTGTGCCGCTTTATGCAGGTTCCTGGCTCTCGTGTAGTATCCAAGGCCTTCCCACTTTTTTAGTACTTCATCCAAATCGGCAGCTGCAAGATCAGCTAATGTCGGGAAGGCTTCAAGGAAAGGAAAATAGAACCGCTCCAGTACTGTCTTTACCTGCGTCTGCTGCAGCATGATCTCACTGACCCATATTTTGTAGGGGTCATCAGTATTACGCCAGGGGAGGTCATGACGGCCGTTGGCCTGGTACCATGCTAAAAGTCGTTGATGAGCTTGGGAAAACATAAGGAGGATTGTATCAGCAGATCTTTATATCTGAGTATAAAGACTTACTGTATCAAGGATTTTAGGCAGGTTGCAGTGCTTTTAACTTCTTATCCGTAAAGAATGTCCCAAATGGTACTAAAGAGGCGATAAACAGAAGTGAGTTGAACTTGAAAGACCAACTATGCTTTTGTGCTGCTGCAAGAAGGAGTATGATAAAGATGATAAACAAGACACCATGTGTCATACCTACTATCTTGACAGGAACAGGGTTCTCATAGATGTATTTCATAGGCATAGCTATAAATAGAAGCACAAGGTAGGAGATCCCCTCGATAAACCCTATTAATCTAAATTGTCCAATGGTATCTTTTATCATACTTATCTCCATCTTTTTTACGGAATTCTACATGAGTAATCTTACAGTACCTATCGTATATAAATCGTATTGATATGTATTATAAGAATTTAAATATTGAGGTAAAGACAGCGTCAAGTTTTCTGAACTGGACAGCACTTATATGGAAGTACAGGAGCGCCACACCACAAACGGAAAGACGATCGATATCACTTTTTGTGAAAATGGGAAATCCAGATCCGGCACTCTTGAGAACGGTACTTTTGATATTGCAAGTGCACCGACAGTAAATATGGATTTCTCAAGTGATGGTACACAGGAGATCACAGAGCTCACTGCTGATAGTGAGTTCAAAGTCCACGAATATATCACTGTCGACAGTAATGAGAGCGGCACCCCTGTTGATTACATCATCAATAAGATGGGCGTTACGATCTGTCTATAGGACATCTCGATCCCTGACCTCCGGAAATACCGGGGGCTTCAACGACTCTCACTAAAACTCCACACCCAGACTGACAAGGAAGTGAAGATCACTTTTATCTGGTACCGTTCCATCCGACATCTCTTTAGGTCGTCTGACATAATCCCATATAAAGCCGATATCGAGATCTAACCAGCTGGTAAGTTCGTTCTCAAAAGTAAATACCATGTGATGCTTATATCTACCGGCATCAGCATCAGTGTAAGTAAGTTTATGGCTGAACTTAAGATCGGTCATCTTCGTCAACTCCTGGTCCAGATCAGTATTGAGCTCCCATGCCGCTGCTCGATGCGTATTTGACTCTCCCTGTCCCACAGTCTCATGTCGTGTATAGATAAGGGCAGGTCCAGTCGAGACGTGCCACTCAGTCTCACTATTATCGATGATGGTATGACCAACACCGGTCCCTACCGTGTATTGTCCTTTGATATTTTGAGACTTATCCTTATAGTACTCAGAGAAGATCACTGTCCAGAAGAACTTTCTGGTCACGTACATATCATAGTTCTCATTGATACGGTGGTCATCTGAGGTCTCTGAGTCATCCAATCTGGAGATACGACCAATATAATCAAGACGCAGACGGGTATCTACCGTACGTCGTTTCAGTGATGCCTTTGCCGTATAGTCAAATTGTTCTTTATTACCTGTACGTTTATCGATACTCACCGACACCTTACCTGTCCATCTGTCACGTTCAAACATATGCTTTGGTGCAGCAGAGACGATCAGCTCACGTGGGAAATCAAACTGGCCATGCCCCTGAAAGATGGTGATCTTATCATCTTTCATCCGTATAATACCGGGAAAAGAGGCCACTCCTTCGATATATACGCTGATAACATGATGACTCTTGATCTGGGTGATGTGCTTAAACTTAAAGGTGTGATGGCCGATCTCATCACTGTGAAACTCCAGTTTTTTGTCATAGAGTGCTTTTATCTCGCCTTTGAACCACTCTCCTGACTTTGTCTGTATCCAGTCGTGACCATCGGGCGTGACATACAGTGACTCCCCTGCCTCTTTTCTAACTTCTTTGCTGATAGTAGCATTGTCCTCTAGCTTTCTGGCGATCTCCTGGACAGCCTGCCTCATCACTCTCAAGTCCTCTTCTGCTGCGATCT
>JAUWRZ010000371.1 GCA_030610325.1 Sulfurimonadaceae bacterium
TAAATGAGATTAGAAGAATTGACAGCGAAAGCTTTAGAGACCGCAGGGATCGACCGTTATCAGCTTGCTTTGGCAGTAGCTAAGCGTTCAGATGAACTGCATGATGGAGCACCAAGTAAACTAAACATCGACCCTAAGACGATCAAGTCAGCCGACCTGGCATTGATGGAGATCGCTGAGGGTCTTGTCATCGTCAAAGGTTTTAGAGACATAGAGTAGTACTCCTCTACATCAGGATAGTCACTCCTATCCTATCCAGTCCTTATCTACCAGAGATAAGGGACTTACATCAAAGCACAGGTCATGAATCAGGTAGATATAGAGAAGATCAAACATATTCATACTGTCGATGATGCGATAGCCTATCTATTTGCCCGTATATCCCACACAGAGACCTTACAACAAGCCCTTGACTTCTCTATCACCTCACATAAAGGTCAGTTTAGAAAAAGTGGTGAACCCTATATCATCCATCCTATCCTTGTAGCATCCGTAGTCGCTTCGATAACAGAAGACAGTGCCATGGTCATAGCGGCACTCTTGCATGATGTCGTCGAAGACACCAAGGTAGAGATAGAGGAGATCAGGGGTATGTTTGGTGAGGATGTGGCACATCTCGTAGATGGTCTGACCAAGATAGATAAGATACGTGACGCTGAGCTTATCCCTTCGCATTCAGATGAGAAGCTTGTGGTCTCTGCCCTGACGTTTCGCAAGATGCTGCTTGCCTCTATCGAAGATGTCCGTGTCCTGGTAGTGAAACTCTGTGATCGTCTGCACAACATGATGACGCTTGATGCTCTTTCACCGCCGAAACAGCACAGGATATCTGAAGAGACTTTAGTCGTCTATGCACCGATCGCACACAGACTGGGTATCTCATTTCTTAAAAACCTGCTTGAAGACCTGAGTTTTGCTTATCTTTTTCCTGATGAGAAACGAGTGATCAACAGTTACCTTGATGAGAACTATCACGCGATCCAGCTTAGTCTCAATCACTTTCGTGAGAACGTTCACAAACTGCTGCTTCAAAACGGTTTTCTTTCTGAGGACTTTGAGATCCTGGGTCGGGTGAAACACAGTTACTCCATCTACCTGAAGATGCAGCGAAAAGGGATCGGGATCGATGAGATCCTCGATCTGCTGGCTATACGTATCCTCGTAAAAGACCCGGTATCATGCTATAAGGTCCTTGGGCTGATCCATCTCAACTTCAATCCGCTCAGTTCACGCTTTAAAGACTATATAGCCATCGCCAAAGACAACGGTTATCAGACACTGCACACGACAGTATTTAATGACACCACGATCTTTGAAGTGCAGATACGTACCAAAGAGATGCATAAGACGGCGGAACTTGGTGTAGCTGCGCACTGGAAATACAAGAGCGGGGGGGACACTATCAATCTCGACTGGCTCCATAACCTCCAGTACCAAAACGAGAGTGTCGAAGACTTTTATGAGTTGATCAAGAACGATATCTATAGTAAAGACCTCAGTATCTTCTCACCTATGGGTGAGGTCTATACGCTTCCACGGGGTG
The DNA here is from genome assembly GCA_030610325.1 of Sulfurimonadaceae bacterium. Classification (GTDB taxonomy): domain Bacteria; phylum Campylobacterota; class Campylobacteria; order Campylobacterales; family Sulfurimonadaceae; genus BB26. The sequence continues at coordinate 1,544 of JAUWRZ010000371.1, forward strand.
CGGTCGTCCTTGACTTTGCGTATGCCGTACACTCTGAGGTCGGCGATACCGCTATCAGCTGTCAGGTGAACAAAGAGAAGGTCAGTCTGTTAGCCGAACTGCATAATGGTGACATCGTCAATATCAAGACCGGTGATGAGACCGTCACTCGCTGTAGCTGGCTTGATGCCATCAAGTCCTCTCGGGCAAAATCGCATATGCGTGCGAACTGCAAGAACCGCATCCGTACGATCGATAAGGCAAGTGGTGTCAATATAGTCGCTACTATCATGGGACTTAATGCTTCACGCATCAGTGAGTGGTTTGAAAACGGGGGATGTAATATCCGGTGTTATAAGATCCCTCGTGAGATCGACAGTCTTAAAGAGGTCCTGCACCGCTATACGGAAGAGATCCTTAAAAACAGCCGTTTTCAGCGTTTTTTGACTCGGCACCGTTTTAAACTGAAGAGTTATCAGTTTGGGGCACTTGAGGTCTACTTCAATCACCATATCAGTGATGTGGTCTTTGATTACTGCTGCCATCCCAAAGCTGGTGATGAGATCGTCGCGTTCTTGCACAAGAACAAAGCACATGTCCATCACAAGATGTGTAAACATGCCGCATCGATGATCGAGGATAATGAGAAGATGCTCTTTGTCCGTTGGAAGAAACAGAGTATCTATCATTATCATCTTATCGTCAGTATGTACAATGATAAAGGGGCACTTGCTGAGTTTCTGACCTACCTGGCAAAGCTTGGCTCAGACATCAGCAGTATTGAGTTGGGCAAAGAGAAAGATGAGCATATCCAGCTCTGTGAGATCGAGTTCCAGGCAGCAGAGTCTGACCTGAACCGCTTACGTGCGAGGATCGAACGAAAGATCAAGATCATACAGTTCATACGCACTGATGATGCATACCGAATACAGTAAAGAGATAAGGGAACGAATGTTAGAAGAAGCACTAAAAGAGATACAGCGTGGAACGGCAGAGATAATCGATGAGGAACGTATCGTAAAGCTGCTAAAACGCTTTGCTGAGACAGGCGAGCATTACACGGTAAAAGCGGGCTTTGACCCGACTGCCCCAGATCTGCACCTGGGACATACGGTGCTGCTGCAAAAGTTGGCTACTTTCCAGAAATATGGAGCACGCATACAGTTTCTCATAGGGGATTTTACGGCGCAGATAGGTGATCCTACCGGAAAGAGTGAGACACGTAAGAAGCTCTTGCCTGAAGCGATCATGGAGAACGCCAAGTCCTATAAAGAGCAGGTATTTAAGATCCTTGACCCTGAAAAGACTGATGTGGTCTTTAATGCGGACTGGATCGACCCTATCGGCGCAGCCGGTCTGCTTGAGCTGACGACTACGTTCAATGTCGCCCGTATGCTTGAGCGTGATGATTTTGAGAAGCGCTACAAGGGTGGTCAGTCTATCTCCA
>JAUWRZ010000206.1 GCA_030610325.1 Sulfurimonadaceae bacterium
ATCGACAGGAGATAAGCTGCAGATCTATCTAGATATACTTGATCAAAGCAAAAGCATCAGACCCGATGCCAAGATACTGTGTTAGTCGAAATGCTGCTTGAGATAAAGGCCCACATAGTTACTACCCCCTTTTAGCCGTCCATACTGTTGTGCTGTCTCAAAGATCGCTGAGCGGTGATGGATGTCGACGCCCAACCAGGTATCTTGCATATCTTCTGAACCAAAGATATCGCCCACATTCATACCGACGGTAAAATCAAGATAATTAAGAAATTGACTCGGCTCATATCCTTTGGCGGTACCACTCTTGTCATGTTCCTCGATATAGGTGACATCGGTGACGTAACTCATCCCCTCAGCTGCGCCGAGACGTATGCGCCAGGGAAGGGGGATGGTATAGAAGAACTTGACGGCGATGATGTACTCCTGGATGCTTGGTTGTACATCGGAGCTGTAGTGCCAGGCAAATCCCGGGGTCAGATAGACATCAAGAGGAAGACCAAATAGAGAGTCGGTCAAGGGATGACCATAGAACAGCGATGTCATCTGATTGTTGTGTTCATCCTCATCCATATCAAACCGGATGATCTCCGAAAGATCAGAAGGAGTAGCAAATGTGTGGGCTAGTCTTACATAGGGCTTATTTGAAAGCCTGCTCTTTTTCGGGGTACCTTTATCATTAAAGATACCGATCCCTGCCCATAGTTCAGACTGTGTACTTGAGTCTATGGCCTGTGAATCTCTTGCATTGCTATCGATCGTAGATATCTTTGCCTGAGCGACAAGATAAAAGTTGCTGATGACATGATACTTTCCACGTACACCGACTGCGAGATCGACTCCTCCACTGATCGACTCATCATCTTGCTTAAACGTGTAATACTCTGTATTGAAATCTGAACTTTTGATGTGTGCTTCCACCCAGGCTTTCCAGTCAAGGTCCCCACTGCTGTCGCGATAGCTAAAGCGGAGGTTTCCGTGCAGGTTCCCATCCAGGTCGGAGAGCATCTCAGCATCGATAAAAGAGTTGGGCGTCGTAAAGTAGCGCGCCTGTGCTCCCCAGTCAGCAGTATCAGCCTGTACCTGGTTTTGCACGTCGGCAGGGATGTCTACAAAACGATGTCTTATCAACGCGCTGATCTGCCACTCTGTATTGGTATAGAGCTTGATACCACCCTCAAGAGCATCAAGATAAAAGTACTCGTTCTCAAAGAAGAGCATGGGTACAAAACTGCTTACTGTATCAGAGTCTCCACCAAACTCCTGAGGTATGTCGTAGGGGATGGTGCTGGTCCGTATGGCACCGACAAGGCCCCAACTCTCTTCTGAACGTCCGTCAGACTCTTCTGCAGGTAAACTCTCGCCAAATAGGGTGATAGTCAATACTATCATGAATATGATCTGTCGCATCTCTTCTCCGTCTGCTAGGCTGATAGGACACGCTATTCTCACGTATCTATCCGTACGATATTAGCGACTGATCGCTACGCTTCCTCTTATATATGATCTCTCAACACTCTGATCGCTATGAACGTCACCACTGGTAATTAAGTCGTATCTCTCCGTATTCATGCATATCAGGCTGTGTCTTGAACTCTTTGCTCATCACTCTATAGCCATAGGTCATAGCTATCTCATCCCATGATATTCCGACTCCGCTGCGCAGTGATCCTATCAGCCACTTTTTATCCACCCGGGGACTCTCTTGAAATGTGTTTCCATCAAGGAAGATATTTCGCAAGACTGCTTTTACACTGACACCACCATAGACAAATATACCCAGTCCGGTTCGCTTTTTCAGGGAGATCGCAGTCGCGGCTGTATGCAAAGAGGCGGCACCAAAGTCTTTGGGGATGTTCCAGCCAATACGTCCATCGACTGTCATCTCAGCATTGGTATGGACATTGCCAAGTACGCCGCCGACCTTAGTGATGATATCGGCTTCACTCCCATAAGTGACATTCTCAAAGGTCATACGTCTTCGCTGTTCATAAGCCAGAAGGAGACCTGGCTCATCGTGGAGCTGATCATTCCAGCCATTGGCCTGGTCGTTCTCAAACCAGGCATGAAAGAAGTCCTGTGTCTCTTTTGCCATCGCGCTATGACCCACCACTCCCATCTGTATGGTGAGGATGTCAGCACGTTCTTTGGAATACCCGGCGGCAGATCCGCCAAGATAGAGCCAGCCGGCATAGGGTCTGTCTCCTGGAGTAGTCAGATATGAGTTTTTGTCTTTGGGGGTAAAGATCTGTTGGGCTAAAGTGAAGCCAATGGCACGGTGAGTCTGTGGTACACCTAAGCTGAAAAGTGAAGCGATGAGCTTCTCGCTCCAAAGATGATCGTCATAAGAGCGTGACCACTGCAGCCCCCATCCATGCGTATAGTACATGTCCTGTTTGGCAAAGAAGTCGTTGTCAAAAAGAAAGGTCACCCGGTCGATCGGTTCGGACCCAAAAAGCGTTAAGCTTATCAGTGTGACTATGAGACCTTGCTTCAGCAAAAGTGAGTCTCAACAAGATCAGTGCTCATCTTATCGTCTCGCTATTGCAAATAGGCTCTTTGAGACTAAAATGTTCTTTGACGACTATTTGCGACTGTTCCAAGTGAAGACTCCTCGTAAAATAAGCAAATGGGCATTTTTGGATGAGGATCTGCTAAGTGTGTAATACTAACGATCGTAAGCATAATATATGCCAAGATCGTGACTATTTACTTTAGGGAAAAAGAGATTATGTCTCTTTTACGCTGAGATGATCTTTACAAATCTATCTATCTCATCTTTTATATCTTCGTACTCTTTGAGTCCAGTTTTCAGATCTTCTGGTATCTCTTGAGAACTGGCTCCAGCTAAAGCACCAAGGATCATACCCCTATGGACATTGTCTCCTCCTGCATTGGCATTGTCAAGGATCGAGCTTTTGAGATCAAAACTGTTTTTATATAAAAAATATAAGATCAAAGGCACTCCATGTTCTGGATAACAAGAAGTCGCAAAGCGTGTAGTGATCATATTCCTATCACTTGCGTTTGGCAGTATCTCACTTAAGCGATCATCGGTAAACTCTGTATGTATTTTCCACATCTCATCTTTTGGAATATTTCCCGGTCCCATTGCAGCAGCATATTTTTTTGATAACTCTGCACCATGTATTTTAATAAGTGCCACATCTTTAGTTGTACACTCAAGTGCTTCCATTGGAGTCTGATCATTTATCAAATCAAACAAGAGTGGTACCAATTGCGATAATGCAGAAGAGACATTTTGTGATCTATGTGTCAAGTTCTGATGGTCGACTGCAATGCCAACACCCTCATAAGAGGACTTAGCAGTCAATGCCAAGATAAGAGGACGGATTATACCTCCGTGAGAGCCAATCGACCATCTATCATGCTGAGAAGGAGCACAAAGTTCAGGTTTTGTGCCCTTAGTGTAGTTTTCAAACCAATCACGAATATATATCTCAGAGTAGGCATCTCTATTTTGACCCGGTGTAGTCATATATGTTATGAAGTCATTTAAAAATGAGTCCTGATCATATTGGCCATTTTTAATAATAGAGCGCATCAAGACTCGCACCAGATTTGCTCCAAGGGTATTTTCCCCAGCTTCTAACCCATGATGGTAATGATATCGCTCATCAAGCAGTGGCATAGGGTTTTTATGTTCCCCCGCATGTACTTTGAGATCGATCTTTAGATCACTGTATGAAGTGTTATAGAAATTGATATGTTCATGTAAGATATCAAAAGGTCTATGTAGTCTTTTAGCCATTTGTACATCAGGGTGGTAATTGCCTCCAACCATAAAAGATTCTGGATGTGGATGCGAAGCTTTGTTATAACCAGTAATAGCACCATATTCTTTTTTAATATATTCGCGTTTATAGTACCAATGAACAGGCATAGAGATGGCGTCTGCAATAAACAGACCCCATAAAGCATTTTGAATTCTAATGGGATTCTTCATAAGTCACTCCTTGTTTTATGTCCATAGCTCCCGAGTAAGAGACACCTGAAAGCAGTGCCATCTCACGATGCCAGGTTGCCAGATCACTGTTATTAAACTTACTTAGATCATTATGACCACACGCTCGCGCCATCACCTGCATCAGTTCGACTGAAGCGTCAAAAAAGTTATGAAGCTGCTTCGATGATCTTTCAATATCTAATCTTTGACGTAACTCTCTCTTTTGTGTGGCTATACCCGCTGGACAGTTGTTTGTATTGCATATTCTTGCAGCGACACAACCGATCGCTTGCATAGCGCTATTTGAAATAGCAACACCATCAGCACCAAGTGCCAAGGCTTTAACAAAATCAATAGGTACGCGTAAGCCGCCAGTGATGATGAGCGTCACACGGCCGCTGGCACCTTGTCTGTCCAGGTACCTGCGTGCTCGTGCAAGTGCTGGTATGGTCGGTACAGAGATATGGTCTCTAAACATCTCAGGTGCGGCGCCTGTACCGCCACCGCGTCCATCTAGTATGATGTAATCAGCACTGGCATCAAGTGCAAACTGAATATCTTCTTCGATATGGTTTGCACTTAGTTTAAAACCAATAGGAATACCACCGGTGACTTCCCTAACGCGGTCTGCAAACTTTTTAAAATCTTCAGGTGTATTGAGATCTTTAAATGTTGGTGGAGATACAGCAGGTTCACCCTCAGCTATACCCCTTACCTCTGATATCTTGCCTATGTTCTTGCTGCCTGGGAGATGTCCACCCGTGCCTGTTTTAGCACCTTGTCCGCC
>JAUWRZ010000525.1 GCA_030610325.1 Sulfurimonadaceae bacterium
CGCGTTTCATCTCAGCCCACCATGTCATGACCCTGGCGACATCTCGTGATAACATCCCGCAGTCATGCAACCTTTTTTACACCTACCTCCCAGAAGAACAGCTCTTTGTCGTAGCCTCTGATCACAAGACCGAACATATGCAAAATATCCAAGCAAACCCCAATATAGCCGGGAGTATTGTACTTGAGACAAAAGCGGTAGGAAAAATAGAGGGTTTACAGTTTAAGGGCCGGATGAGTGAAGCCGATAAGAGTCTGGAAAAGCACTATTTCGAGGCGTTTCCCTATGCCAGAGTCATGGCTCCCACACTTTGGGTCATCACGCTTGATACGATGAAGCTGACCGATAACCGTCTTGGTTTCGGTAAAAAACTCAACTGGTCGAAGGACGCGGCTTCAGAGTAAAAAAAGTGCACTCTGTTCCACTGCTCTGCTTAACGACGATGGAGGGGAGATACTGAGATTTGAAACCGTAGGCTTTACAACCGTGAGGCTTGTGCTTCTCCCAGGTGACAAAATAGTAAGTACATCGGTGGCAGTTGATTCGTTTCATGCTGAATCTTACATGCTCAGAGCTTTTGAAAGACTTGGCTCTTTTAGGTAGCATGGCAAGTGACGTCATCATAGTATGGTATCGATCATACCTAATGCTGAGATGTGACATCTTTCAGATAAGTCATAGACAATAGCGTTAAGCGATGTTTTTACAGTAAAATAGCATTATCAAAACAAGAGTAGGGTTTACAATGGACAAAGTACTTCAGATGCTGCAGTTGCAGCAGCAGCTAAATGATTCGACGAATGGTGAGGATTGGGAGAAGGGCGTTACCAAGAACGCAAAGTCGATCGACTGGAAGCGCTGTATCTACATGGAGTGTGCAGAGATGATCGACTCCTTTGCCTGGAAACACTGGAAAAGCATAAACAGTGAGCCGGACTGGGATAATCTGAAGATCGAAGTCGTCGACGTCTGGCACTTTGTCATGAGTGAGGCCTTGCGCGATGCCTCTGCCAATTTCCGCGGCTCCATCGATGAGCTGGCATTGACGATCTCTCAGATACCGAGCTACCGGGCACTAGATAACGATGAAGCATCTTTTGCTGAACCGGAAGTCGTGATGGCCAAAGTGGAGGAGTTGATGTTTGACTCCCTTAGACATGGACCGTTTCATCTTGAGCCAGTGATGCGAAACTTCTTTGAGTTGGTCAGGATCTCCGGTCTGAACCTTACCTCACTCTATCGTCTCTATGTCGGCAAGAACATCTTAAACCAGTTTAGACAGGACAATGGCTATAAAGAGGGCACATACATAAAAGTGTATGATGGCGTAGAGGACAATATCGTCATGAAACGCATCTGGGAAGAGAGTAGTGATGAGCTTAAGCCCAGAGAACTTTATATGCAGTTGCAGAGACGCTATGATGAGTTATCCAGGTAGACAAGATCCTCCTATCTATAGATCTCCGGGTGTTCTGTCTTCCATCGGCGGTGGCACCAGAACCACCCCTTCGGTTTATCTCTGATCACCTTTTCAAGCAGGTCAGCCTGTTCCTGCGTCGCTTTTAAGATATCTGCCTCGGCATCATCGGTCTTTTTGACCTCTATGGGTTCATAAAAAG
>JAUWRZ010000288.1 GCA_030610325.1 Sulfurimonadaceae bacterium
TACCATTCATTTGGATTATTTATATCTATCTAAGCACGAAAATTATTCTAAATCCATTTAGGAATACTCAGCTTTTTAATCCAAATATGGAGTGAGGAATGCCGGGTCTATGTTATGCTGAGCAAAAAAGTAGCATACGATAAAAGTGTCTTTTATACTGAAAAACAGTGAAAAAAAGTTGAAAAGTTGAGACGACTAAACAAGCAAGCTAATGCACTTAAACTTGTAGCAGCTTGATCTTAGTTACTTAAAAGAGCTGACTACCTAAAAAGGGTTTACCCAGAAGTAGCTTATACCAAACAACACGACAAGCTTACCCAGAGCGATGGCCGACAGACCGGCGATGTTCGTCGTCTGGCAGGAGGTACAGACCTTCTGATGTTTGGCTTCATACTGCGCGAAGAAGAAGTAGGTGACGATGAGCACCAGAAGCAGACCAGAGAGTATCTGTTCAAAAAGATAGAGACTACCCAAGGTCTCTTCTGAGTCGATGAACAGAGGTAAGAGCAGTGAAGTAAAACCGAGGATCAGGAGATACTTGATGGTCTTATATAGATAGTCACGGTAGTTTACCTGCTTCTCATAACCGATCTCCGCCGGACCGTTCTCTTTTTCAAGAAGCTTCTCTATCCGACTGCGCTCATCTTTTGAGACTTTCTGGATACTTGTAGCAGAGAAAGTGTAATCGATCTTTCGCTGTATCATCCGACCCAGTTCAACAGAGGGGCGTAGTGAGCGGAAGATCCCTTCTCTATCCTGGTAGGAGACCTTGATCTTATTGAAACGGTTGATGTTGACCATGACCCCCGGATAGTAGTGTGTACTTTCCTCGATCATCTCAGGCTCTTCCGCTTCACTGACACGGGCATTCATAAGTTCCAGTATGTCGCCCTTCTCATCTCTGATGATCACGACTTTGGCTTTATAACCAAGTTGGATCGCAGCGAGTCCCTCAAGCTGGTTCTCCTCCATAGCCACCTTCATCTCATCGATGAGATCAAACAGCTCATCATCGAACCTATTGATATCTTGCGATATATCCCGAATACGTGTGTCAGGATAGACTAATAACTCTGCTGCCATCTACTCGCCCAGTGCAAAGACGTTTGAGAGGGTGTTGATATAGTTGAAATATCCTACTATAGCGACAGCTTCAATGATCTGTGACTCGGTATAACCGACGGTCTTAAGTGCATCGATCTCCTCTTTTAAGATCTTATAGTTGTCTTTCTTCGAAGCTCGGACACAAAAACGCAGCAACTGCTTTTCAGCATCAGATGTATGGATGGCATCAATACCCTCAAGGACTTCAGCTATGCGCTCTTCACTCATCCCTAGCATCTTCGCGATGCTCTTATGGACATCTACACACATCTTACAGCCGTTCTCTTTTGAGATCAGCAGTGCGATACTCTCTTTAGTATCATAAGAGAGCTCTGTCTCTTTAAGCAGATAACCCTGGATCATACCGTCCGTAGCGAAGTAGATGTCTTTACGGACTGCCAGCAGTTTGAATATCTCACCTAATTGACCCGTCTTCTCAAGGATAGGACGTGCTATCTCCTGGATCTCCGGGTCCATCTCCTCGAATTCCGGTAATGCTACATGTGCCATACGTTCTCCCTTATAATAGTGAGCTCCGATCAGGTGAAAAGCATCACTGACCAAGGAGAACACTAAAAATATATAATGAGAATCATAACAAAAATTACCCCCAAACTGTAACGAATCCTCCCCCTTTCTTGACATTCTCTCGATCAATACACTAAAATACATCCAACAAAACACTTCAGACCCAAAGATCTCTGCAATACAATCTCTAAATTTAAGAAAATCAAATGTCCAAGGTACTTCATGAGTGATCACTCACGCCCGAACAAAAACTCCAAATCCCGTACCCACACGCCTGTCAAAGGTCCCTCTGTAGAAGAACTCCGTACAAAAAGCCTCATCGAACTTCTTGATATAGCAGCAAGACTCAAGATCGAAGAGCGTAATGAGTTGAAACGTCAGGACCTTATCTTTGAGATATTGAAATCTCAGGTCTCTCAGGGCGGGTTCATCCTCTTTACCGGGATCCTCGAGATCATGCAAGACGGATACGGGTTCCTTCGCGCCATCGATCAAAGCTTCAGCGACTCGCTTCATGATGCCTATGTCTCTAGTACACAGATCCGTAAGTTTGCTCTGCGTAACGGGGATGTAGTCACTGGACAGGTACGTCCACCAAAAGAGCAAGAGCGCTACTATGCTCTACTCAAGATAGAAGCGATCAACTACATGCCTCCTGAAGAGAGTAAAAAACGACCGCTCTTTGAGAACCTTACACCACTTTATGCACTTGATCAGCTTACACTCGAATATCAGCCAAACAAACTTGCCGGGCGTATGATGGACCTCTTCTGTCCTATCGGTAAAGGACAGCGTGGGCTTATCGTCGCACCGCCACGCTCTGGTAAGACAGAATTGATGAAAGATATCGCTCACGGCATCGCCAAGAACCACCCCGAAGCCGAACTGATGGTCCTACTCGTCGACGAACGCCCGGAGGAAGTCACCGATATGGAACGTTCTGTCAAAGGTGAGGTCTATAGCTCGACTTTTGATATTCCGGCAAAGAACCATGTGAAAGTCGCCGAGATGGTAATAGAACGTGCAAAACGCCGTGTCGAGATCGGCAAGGATGTCATCATCCTGCTCGACTCCATCACCCGTCTTGCCCGCGCCTACAACACTGTGACACCATCAAGTGGAAAGGTCCTCTCAGGGGGTGTCGATGCTAATGCCCTGCACAAGCCTAAACGCTTCTTCGGCGCGGCACGTAACATCGAACATGGTGGAAGTCTGACCATCATCGCCACTGCGCTCATAGAGACCGGAAGCCGTATGGACGAAGTGATCTTCGAAGAGTTCAAGGGAACAGGTAACTCCGAAGTGGTCTTAAGCCGTAAGATCGCCGATCGCCGGATCTTCCCTGCCATGGACCTTCTCAAGTCTGGTACCCGAAAAGAGGAGCTGCTTATCGGTCCTGAGATCTTACAAAAAGTCTTTATCCTTCGCTCAATGCTCCATAAGCAGGAGAACGAGATCGAAGCGCTTAAGTTCCTCTACACTACTATGCAGAAAAGTGAGAGTAACGAAGAGTTTCTTGAGAGTATGAACAACGGGTAGATGCACCTTTGGTGCGGGGAAAAGGAAATAGGGAAAAGGAAATGGGGAATGGGAATAATACGCTTTAGAACACCAATGCACTCCTCCCATTGCCCATTGCCCATTGCCCACTTCCCACTTCCCAACTCCCCAAAGACCTCACTTTGAAAGTAGGCGTTTTCGACAGTGGGATCGGTGGTTTGACTGTTGTGAAGTCCCTGCTCGAACATCACCTTTTTGAAGAGATCGTCTACTTTGGCGACACTGCACGCGTCCCTTATGGGGTCAAAGACAAGAACACCATCATCCGCTACTCCCTTGAAGCCATAGAGTTTTTTAAGAACTTCGAGATCGATCTACTCATCACCGCCTGTAACACGGTAAGTGCTTACGCCCTGGAAGAGATGCGAGAGTATGCACCCTTTGACATCATCGGTGTGGTCGAACCGGGCATTCTTGCTGCCGAGAACGCTTTAGCCAGAAA
>JAUWRZ010000111.1 GCA_030610325.1 Sulfurimonadaceae bacterium
ATCGTCCTAAGCTCTTTTGAATTACCTACGGGTAGTCCTACAAGACCTTAAGATAATATCTTACACCTTCTTTGGTCTCTGATGATATACAGGGTTATTAGAAGTGCCCTTTACTTTATCGCTTCGCTCCGAACTATAAAGCATCCTGACCCCGATCCCTGCCATTGTCCATACTTGCAAAGCCTAGGCTTCTAATGCTGCTAATCTTTCCTCATACGACTCAGTGATCTCATCGAGTTCGTTTTGTGTTACCTCTAAAAGCTCAAACTTCACTTCGACTTCGACTTCCTCTTTTGCGATCAGTTGAGAGAGTTCCATCACTTTGCTGCTATCACTACTATTTGAAGCGGTGATCAGCTCCTCATGATGCTGTTCCATCAACTCTTCTATCTTCATGATGGAGTCCTCTAACTTCTTGACCTCTTTTTTTAGTGGGGATGTAAGTTTGCTTCGCTCCTGAACAAGGGAAGCCCTGAGCCTTTTGTTCTCTTTCTTATTTACTTTTGGGGTGGTTTTAACCTTTTCGACCTGATCGTCTTGTTCATCCCAACCGATCTTCTCTAAGAAGCTGTCATAGCCACCATCAAAATACTCTGCGCCATCTTTGGCAAAGATGATAAGCCTGTCAGCGACACGGCGCAGAAGCTCTTCGGAGTGGCTGACGATGATGACAGAGCCTTTGAAAGTCTTGATGGCCTTTGTCAATGCTTCGATGGAGTCCATGTCCAGGTGGTGTGTCGGTTCATCGAGAAAGAGCAGGTTGGCCGGTCGTGCGAGGATCTGACCGAGCATCACACGGCTCTTCTCCCCTCCCGAGAGTAGGGAGACCTTTCTATCGGCGCGATCTCCGCTGAACATCATCGCACCGCAGATGCTTCGGACCGTCGAAGCGGAAAGTTTTGGATTGGCAGCATAGATCTCATCGATGACAGAGTTCTTTGGTGTAAGGCGGGCGATATTTGTCTGTCCAAAGTGTGCTGTTGCGGTAGTGTTATGGAAGGTGACCTCTCCGCTGAGCTGTTTTAGTTCACCTGCGATGGTGTTTAGGAGTGTTGATTTACCGGTACCGTTCTTACCTATTATCCCAAGGCATTCGCCTTTTTCGAGCGTGAAGGATATATCTTTAAAGAGGAGCTTTTCAGGTGTGTAGCCAAAGCCAAGCTCTTTGACATCAAGCAGGACTTTTGTGGGAGTCTCTTTGAAGTCAAAATCAAATCTGAGTGTAGGGTCGAAGCCCAGATCATCCATCATCTCCATCTTGGCCAACTGCTTGACCTTTGATTGTGCCAGCGCGGCTGTCGAAGCACGGGCTTTATTTCTGGCGATGAACTCCTCAAGCTCTTTTCGCTTCTTGTCCTGAGAGATCTTCTGCTTTGCATAGAGTTCATCGTCACTTTGAAGCTGTGTATAGAACTTATGGGTGTCTCCGGGGATAAGGCTTAGGGAGCGGCGTACGATCCCCATGGTATGGGTGGTGATGGCATCCATGAAATCACGATCATGCGTGATCAATATCACTTCTCCTTCAAAGGTACGTAAAAAAGACTTCAGCCAGCGAAGAGAGAGGATGTCGAGGTAGTTGGTAGGCTCATCCAAAAGCAGGAGGTTCGGCTCTGTCACCAGCAGTTTGGCAAGGTTGATCCTGATCTGAAAGCCTCCGGAGAACGAGAGCGGGTCTTTTTCCAGGTCCTCTTGTACAAAACCCAGACCAAAAAGGATCTTCTCGACCCGGTAGACATCATACTTCATCTCATCAGTCAACGCCAGAGCAGCCTCTTCACGCAGGGTAGGCTCGCTAAACTCAAGATGCTGTCGCAGGGCACCGATCCGGTAGCCTTTAGGGATGATGATATCACCACTGTCGGGGCTCTCTTCGCCTAAGATGAGTCTAAAAAGTGTGGATTTCCCACTTCCGTTTCGTCCCACTAGTCCGACTCTGTTTCCTGGGTTTAGTTGAAGGTCCAGGTGGCTGAAAAGTTCCTGGTCTGCAAAGCTTTTGGAGATATCTGTAAGTTGTATCATTAGTCGACTTTTTGCGTATTATATCAGGGTGGTCATGAAGTGGGGGTATTTTGTAGGTATAGAGTGGCGAGATCGCCTATCTGGTACTAAGAGAAGACGCTCTTTAGAGCAGGTTCATCATCAATGTATACTCAGCGGAAAACGCCACGACGATCACTATGACGATATATATTATCTTCTTTGTTCTGTTGCCAGGGTCTTGTTCAAAGTCGTACTTGTACTCTTCGTCTAGTCTCATAAGCTGTCACTCCTGTTAAAGTCTATGCGAAGGATACCCTATAGACGTAACAGATCGTGTTACTGATAGTCATCGTCTTATTCTAAGGGTAAGAGACTTTTGGATCATCGAGGAAACAGCCTGATCGTAGCGAGGCTACGCTTTGATCTTAGATGGTCCTTAAAATACGTTTACCAGTAAGGCATACTCAGCAAAAAACGCTACGACGATGGCAGAAGCTATAAAAGCTATCTTTAGAGTTCTGTTATACTTATCACGGTTGGCCATTCTTTTCATTGAAGATCTCATTGTCAAACTCCTTGAATTATAATCAGACATTATGTATGGTAACGAAAGATAGTCACATAAAATGTTACAAGATCGCTATAGCTACAGATCTTTATATCAACATTGCGATAATTTAGTACATTAGTGTAAAATCGCGTCATCAGATCACAAAAGGCACTTTATGCAAGCATTTGGAAAGTTCGTTACTGAACATGAACTCGAATACCTCACAGAACATTACCTCTATTTTAACGAGGACGATGAGAAGATCACTATAGATGATCTGAAAGTACTGCTGAAAAAAAAGAACAAGAACATTGCCGGGACGATCTTTTTATATAACCCTGTCATGGCACCAAAGGGTTATAACACAGATAGGATGCTAGCTGAGCAGGGGTATGACTTTGATGGTCAGTATACAGAACTGCAGTTCGAGAAGCTGATGGATATCTTCCAGTCACGTATCAAGGGGTATGAGGGTAAGATCATCGAGGTCAAATATCTCTTTAACTATAACCGTCCAAACATCGAACCTACTACTGTGTTAGAGGCTTTTAATGAAGATATCGAGAAGCTTTCTTCGTTTCAGAGTACCCGTTTTAGTCGTGGACTTAACTATCATGATGTCAGGAACATCCGTATCAGTGGAAAGTTTGTCTTTTTTGCCTGGGGGCATAAGTTCGACCAGCTTCACTTTAACATCGTGAACTATGCGAAAGCGATCTATGAACAGAGTGCCAAGATCGGTAAGGAGCCTGCTTTCATATATGGTCGACGGATGGGTGTCGAAGAGAGTGAGAAGGGGGTACGTTTCTTTCAGCCTGTAGCGACTGGAAAACTAAAGACAAAGATCACCGAGGCGATCGCGAAAGCCTTTAGTACGAACCCACCGCTACCTACAGCATACGAAGAGTAAAGCCAAGTCGCCTGTAGCTCTCTGTCAGCTCTTGGCTTTTTTCCCAGGCAGTGTGATGATATCGACCATCTCGATACGGTCACACCCTTTTTTAAACAGTTTCTTCTGTTTGGCGTCATCTTCTGCCAGGGAGAGGGCATCGGCATAATCATCTTTCGCGATCTCAAGACTGTGCTCTTTTTTGATCGTGGCTACTTTAAGGCACTGCTCACCAAGTCCCAATAGTTCGATATTACGCATCTGGGGGGCAAACTCACTTCTGATGGCTTTAGCTATCTTCTCGCTCTCTAATAACTGCTTGACACTGATCGTCTTGTTGAGATCGTTCTCACAGAGTACTACATAGGTTATCTTCATGGAACCTTCCATTATCTTGCCTTTGGATTTAAGATCTATGATCTAATTGTATGACAAAATAGAGATATCTTCAAGTGATTTGACATATTGCAAAGCGATAACTATCTATTCTTACCGGGGTTGAAACCATATTTACCATAAGAGTAGACTATAAGAGATATTTGATTATATATAATCAAAAGTTATTTAAATATGTTTAAGAGACAGTGTGATAATATGAGGCATAACAAAAGTAAACAGGATGTCTTATGCTCTCCAGATTCACTATTCGTACTCAAATGATCGCACTGTTGCTATTAATGGCTCTGATCCCTTTTGTCATCGCAACAGGGATCGCCTATAGCTCCTCTTCGGAGACGATGATCGAGCAGCAGGTAAAGCAGCTTGTCTCTGTCCGTGATGTCAAGAGAAGTGCTTTACAAAGGTATATACAGGAGCGTCGTAATGACCTTGAAGTACTGGCTAAAAATGGTGGTACCAGTTACGCACTCTATCAGTTCATAGACTATTATGAGCGTAAGGGTATCAATGAGAACGGGACGTTCAAAGTCGATACTGCAGAGTATCAGACACTCTATGAACTCTCAGATATCCTTCAGGCATATCAGAAGGTCTATGGTTATTATGATGTCTTTTTGATCGATGCTGCCGAAGGGTATGTGATGTATACCAATGCCAAAGAGTCTGACCTTGGGCAAAACCTGAAAAGTGGACCATTAAAGACATCAGGACTTGGCCGACTCTATGCCAAAGTGGTAGCCTCACAAAAAACAGAACTTGTAGACTATGCACCTTATGCACCATCTAATGGTGAACCGGCAGCATTTATGGGTACACCGATCTATGATGCAGGGGAGTTCAGTGGTATCCTTGTAGCCCAGATCTCAAAAGAAGTCGTCAATGAGATCACTGCTCAGCGTTCCGGACTTGGTGAGACGGGAGAGGTCTACATAGTCGGCGAGGATAAGTTGTTGCGCTCGGATACCTATCTGGGAAAGGCAGAGTATACGATAGAGAAGAGCTTTGCTGATCCTCATGGACATAGCATAGATACGGAAGCTGTGCGCCTGGCACTTGAAGGTAAGAGTGGAGACCTTATAGGCCATAACTACCTTGGTGATGAGACGGTGGCAGCATACACTTTTTTTGAGTTTCTGGGCAACAAGTGGGCACTGATCACCGAGATCAATCTCGATGAGGTCAATGCTGCTTCGACACATCTGCGGATACTCTTGAGCATCATCGGGATCGTCATCGTCATCGTAGCTATCATCTCAGCTTCGTTGATCGGTACGTTTTTCTCCAGACCTTTGAACCGCTTGAAGGAGAAGATGATAGAGATCGATAGCAATAAAGACCTGAGCACTCATGTGGATATCTCTGGAAATCAGGAGATCGAAGCGATCTCAAGACATTTCAACTCTCTAGTCCACTCCATCGCGGTAGCACTGGATGAAGCCAAGCAGACAGCTCAGGAGAACAGTTCGCTCTCTACCACGCTTTTTGACAGTTCTGTCGAGATCGACAAGCGTGCCAATGAGGAGTTGGCTATCGTCACACAGACTACGCAAAATGGTAATGCGATGAAAAGTGCGTTAAGTGTCTCAAAAGATGATGCAGAGATGACAAAAGAGAGCATTGTTACGACCAATGGAAACCTTCAGAAGGTCAGCAGTGAGATGCTGGACCTTGTCCAGCAGATCCAGAGCAGTGTCGAAGTCGAGAGTGAGTTGGCTGAAAGACTGCAAGCTCTTAGTCAGGATGCTGATCAGGTCAAGGGGGTGCTGACCGTCATCGGTGACATCGCTGATCAGACCAACCTTCTTGCCCTTAATGCTGCCATCGAAGCGGCGCGTGCAGGTGAACATGGACGTGGCTTTGCCGTGGTCGCTGATGAAGTGCGAAAACTTGCAGAACGTACGCAAAAAAGTCTGGTAGAGATCAATGCATCTATCAATGTCATCGTGCAGTCCATCACCGACTCAAGTGAGCAGATGAACCGTAACAGTGAGACGATCCAGAGGTTGTCGGATGTCTCTATTCATGTGGAAAACAGGGTCAGTGAGAGTGTCACCATGATGGAAGCAGCGACGGAGACGACAGGTAAGTCAGTCGAAAGTACTATTGTCCTCTCCAATGATACTGAGAATATCATCGCAGATATTGAGTCTATCAGCGATCTCTCCAAGTCAAATACTGTCTCAGTTCAGGAGATATCGGATGTGGCAAAGAACCTAAATACCCTGGCACAGTCACTCTCGCAGAAACTGGGAGAGTTTAGGACATAATACTTAGACTCATCGTTGAGTCTTATCACTCAGGTTGTCTAGTCTAGATCAGAAATCAGTCACGGTGACAGACTGGTCTATCTGTAGTGTGACGGTCTCATCACCGCTCATGCCAGTATAGATATCGTAGGTGTGGCCGTCATCACCTTCAAGACTTTCTGCAGCTTTTGTCCACTCGGCTGCACTGCCATCGTCAGTATGGTTTAGCTGGACTTCATCACCAAGATCACCACTGATCCGCAGGGTGTGGTCGTCAGTCGGTGTGATCTCAAGTACATCCTCTATATTTAATTGTTGAACACTTTGATTGCCTTGACCAAGATCGAGCTGTTCTATGCTGCTGATCTTGTCGCTGATCGCACCAAAGTCTATCTGGATCTCATCACTTGCCATAAGGGTGTCAAATCCAAGACCGCCATCAATGGTATCATCGGCATCAAAAGTGATCTTGTCATCACCTTCACCGGCGATGATCCGATCCGATCCTTCTCCACCATCGATGATGTCATCGTCGGCACCACCGTCTATATAGTCATTGCCCTCACTACCACTAAGGACATCATCACCATCGCCACCACGTAGATCGTCATTTCCGGCTTTACCATCAAGGGTATCATCACCATCATAGCCATAGAGTCGATTGGCCTCATCTGTACCATCGACAGTGTCATCATATTGTGAACCGTAGACTCTTTCGACGTTTGAGATGTTCTCAGCTTGCAGTCCGACGCCATCATCCGAGAGTGTCGCATGTCTGGCATCTAGTGTATCGAGACCTTCACCACCATCGATCTTGTCTTTTCCGCCGGCATAGATGTAGTCATTACCGGCTCCAGCGTCAACAGTGTCGGTACTGGTATCACCACCGACAC
>JAUWRZ010000296.1 GCA_030610325.1 Sulfurimonadaceae bacterium
GATCTTCCACTGTCTTTGATGATAAGGACCTCTTTTTTATATTCTGTATACATAAGCTTCCTCTCTTCCGTCTGATCTTAGAAGTATAACATAAATAATCATAAATTGTTAATAAATAATAATATTTGTGGTTTCTTTCTATGTTATATTGGGAGTATGTGACTTTTTATAGACCGAATTTATCCCTTATGCAACCTCCCCTTAAATCTGTAGAGGGTACACTATAGCAAATATTCTGCGAAAAGGTGTGAGAAGATGAGAAAAAGTACACTGTCACATTTGACTTTGATGTTCGCACTGTTGACGTTCAGTGCCTGTACGGATGGACCAAAGCCTGATTCTCTTGATCTTGATGAGGACCTCGCATGTACCCAAAGAGGTGCCACTGCTCCTGAATGGGTCTGTGGTAATGTCGAACATGATGAGATGCAGATCGCCATAGGTAAAGCACCTATGAGTAAGATCGGTAGAAGTTTTACCATGAGTGAGGCTACAGCAGATGGTGTTGAGAAGATAAAGAGAGATACCTTTCAGTATGTTCAAAAGAGGGTGCGTACTTTTGCCCGTACTTTGAGTCCGGAACTTGGCGAGTTGACGAACGCTTCAGAAGCGCGTATCGCAACAGCGGTGAGTGAAGCTGATGATAAGGACTTTAAGCAGATAAAAGAGTGGGAACATCCAGTTGATAAGGAGTTATTCGTACTTATCGGTATACAGGACAAGTGGCTCGATCGGCAGACTCATGAAGAGCTGTTACTGCTTTATAAGAAAGATAGTGCCGTATGGGAAGCATTTGAAGATGATGATGGTGAAGATGAACTGGAAGACTTCTTCGACTAGTGTCCTGAGCCAAGACCTTGAACATAGCTGAGACCGTGAAGCGAGGCCATCGCCTTCTCCTTTCTATATCTATAATATCCATCATCCTCTTTAGCGGTTGTGCGCCCAAAGAGGCGATGATGAGAGAGGATGCGCTGATCGCAGCAGGCAACTATAAAGGTGCGGCAGAGTTTACCCGTGCCAATGTGGATGTGGAAGACCGCTACGATATAGATAATCTTCTTTGGCACCTTGAAGGCGGTTCCGCATCACTCTTTGCCAAAGAGCATAATGTCAGTATTGAGTCGTTTGATGAGGGTGAAGTCTTGATCAAACACTATCGTGAGCAGATGCTTTCGAGTGATGTCTCCCAGGCAGTACGGGCCAACTTCCTAAACGATACGACCCGTCCCTATATCGGTACAGAGTATGACGGTATCATGCTCAACACCTATAAAGCTATTGACTACATGGCGATGGGAGATATGGAGGCTGCGCGTGTCGAGTTTAACCGTGCCATCGACCGGCAGCGGCGCGCCAAGGCTTATTTTGCCCAGATGATAGCAAAAGAGCGTGGAGAGATCGAGAAAAAAGAGCAGCAGGAGCGTGCAAGCGGTTCAGATATGCGCCTCTCTGAGACCATGAAGAACCCGGATGTACAGGCACGTCTGGAGCAGGGGTATCCCGGTCTATATGCGTTTGAACCCTATCCGGACTTTGTCAATCCGATGACGACCTATCTTGCCGGTCTCTTTGCGATGGCGGACGATAATCCTGGCAAGGCCGAGACACTGTTAAAAGAGGCTTATGGCATGATGAAAGACAATGCCGGTGTAGCAGCTGATCTTGAACTTATCTCAAGTAGAAAAAAGTTGAGTGAACCGATGGTCTGGGTCCTGTTTGAGAACGGACAGGCACCCATCCTTATGGAGTGGCGTATCGATCTGCCTGTCTTCATAGCTACGAACAGGCTGGACTATATCTCCATAGCGCTGCCCCGCCTGGTCGAGCGGCAACAGGCCTTCTCTTCGCTTTCGCTTGTCAGCACGGGTGGGGAGCGCTATCAGACAGCGCATCTGAGCAGCATGGAACGGGTGATCAAGACCGAGTTTGAGAAGAACTATGATGCTATCCTTCGGCGAGCTATCTTCTCCATGATGACCAAGACAGCTATATCCTACGCCGCTAATGAGAACCACCGTAATAATAGCCGTCATAATAATAATGAGATCGGTGCACTTATCAGCGTACTTGCGACGATCTATCAAATGGCTTCGACACGAGCAGATACCAGGATCTGGAGTACACTGCCTAAAGAGTTCCAGCTTGCCCGTTTTACCCGTCCGGATGATGGGATGTTAAAGCTTATGAGTCCGGGTGGCCTGTTGCTATCACAAATAGAACTGCCTGATAGTGACTATACGCTTGTTTATGTTAAAATGGCTACACACGGAGCTGATCCGTCTGTATCCGTCATACCGTTTGGAAGGAGATAAAGATGAAGATCTACAGTCTGATATTTGCACTGCTACTTATATTTGGCGGGTGTGCAGACAACTCATCGTATGTCAAGGTCGTAGATAGCTCTATTGACCGTGATATCGATATAGAGGATATCAAAGAGAGAGTCCGAGAAGATGGCCTCAAAGAGGTACAGGTGATGGGTGAGAACGATACGGATGAGTACATGTTACTACGTTATCGAGTAGTCTGGCAGGATAAGGATGGCTTTGATGTCCCATCCATATCATCGACCTGGAGAGATTTTCCAGTCCATAAGAACTCCAATTTCACTATCAACATCATCGCGCCTAACAAAGAGGCACAGAAGTACCAGCTTTTTATAAACAGACAAGGAGAGTAAGTTGAAAAGATCCCAGATAGCAGCAGTTGTGATGGCTGCAGCGATCACACTGATGACAGGGTGTGCAGACAAGACAGAGCGTATAGATATCAATAATGATGAAGGTGCTCAGGTCATGGGTCTGGACTATCGTGATTTCAATCAGGCTGCGGCGGATGCTGTCCAGTCGATGTTAAAGTCCGGTGCCCTGGATAAGAAGAGTGGTGACCGTTATGTACTTGCCATCTCACGTATCACCAACGATACGATGCAGCACATAGATACCGACCAGCTTATCAAGAAGATCCGTATTGAGTTACTACGTAGTGGTAAGGTCGTTGTGACTACAGCTGTCGGGATGGACGGAGCTGAGGACAAGATGGCAAAAGAGGCTAGAAAACTTCGTGAGGATGCTGAGTTCAACCAGCGTACTGTTCAGGAAGAGGGTCAGCTGATAGCGCCGGATATGTCGCTTTCAGGAAAGATCATCCAGCGTAATGTGAAGATGGATGACGGAAAACAGCAGGTAGAGTACTACTTTATGCTTTCACTTACTGAGATCAAGACCGGTCTTGCATGGTGGGAAGGCGAGACAGTCATCGGTAAACGCGGCAGTGGAAAATCGGTCTCCTGGTAATAGGGAGTCTGATGATAGAGGTCTTTTACGAGACTGGGCTTTGGTCAGCTTAGACCAAAGTGTGGTTGAGGATCGTATTGTTCTCAAAGACATCGCGCAGAAGTTGTGAACTTCGCATCGCTTCGAGCCTGTCTAACTGGCTCATCTTATGGGTATCACTTCCTACAAAATCGACCATTCCCTGACTGGCGATCTTCTCCGCCACTCTCTTTACCTCTTTTGAGTAGTAACCGCTAAGTGAGTTGATGTTGAGTTGGAAAAGTACGCCCATCTCTTTTAAAGCCTCATACCTTGAGA
>JAUWRZ010000461.1 GCA_030610325.1 Sulfurimonadaceae bacterium
AAGTTCACAGAGATAGGTCGTACCCAGATCAAGACTCTCCTGGACATTTGGATGCAGTCTGAAAAGCTCGCCGATACGCTTGCCATCGACCATGATATTGGCACACTGATAAGGGTGTGCAAGCTTATGTGACGCCGTAGCATGCTCAAGCGTGAAGTCACCGATGATATCTGAAACATCCTTCGTAAACCTGTCCAGAGTGATCGACTCCGGTTTTCCACCGTTCTCAAGTCGGTCACGCTCTGCGTCACCGGAGAAGAGCATAGCCATGTGGACATGTTCCGCACGCTCGGCATCAAAGACAGAACCTATCTCGAACAGCGGAATACGCCGCTGTCCCATCTTGGCGTTCTGACTCGCTGCCGAGAGCAGACCCATCAGCAGGGTCGGTCGCAGTGTATCGAGTGTGTTGACGATGGGATTAAGCAGCTCCAGCGAAGAGGGCTGTGTCACAAAACCATGTGTCTCAAGCTGCTCACGCTCATCAAAGATGAAATGAATACTCTCAAAAAAGCCGCTCTGCGCCGCACGATGACGATACTGCTGACGTTTCTTATAGGTCACATAGTCATCTTCTAGACGGTTCTCTTCCGTAAAAGAGAAAGGGACTGAGGCGATATTGTCAATGCCGATCATACGCACGATCTCTTCGACTATGTCCTGCCTATTGACGATATCGTGGCGAAAACGTGGTACGACGACTACGATGTTTTGACCGCTTGACTTCTTCATAGCAAAACCGAGGTTGCGAAGGATCTGTGTTACCGTCACCTTCGCTATCTTCATACCGATAAAAGCATCGATCTCATCAGTAGAGATACTGATGACATGGTCCTCATAACTCTCACACAGCTCGACACTGCCACCAAAGAACGCAGAGTCGGAATTTGACTCAAAGAGTCCCAGACAGTACTGAAGTCCAAGATCGAGATCTGGTTCACTACCCCGTGAAGTACGATAGAAGACCTGGCCTTTAGCTATCTTGGATTCGTTCATCTGCTTGGAGATGATATCAGGAGGGATATAACTTGCCTCGATCAGCATCGTCCCCTCAACAGAAGAGACTAAAGTCTCCTGGTTCTGGCTAACACCCACTACCGAAGCCTCCTCTGAGCCATAAATAGCGGCATAACCGTTACTGTCTTGCTTCAAGGTGATGATCGCTTTTTGCCTGTCGGCATCCATAAAGAGTGCGTGATCATAGGCGTTTAAGACGACACCGGTGCTGTAAGTCGCATAGAAGAGCAGTGACTCTATATCAGTAGAACGCGGCTCTTCGATCTGCGCCAGACGTAGGTTCTGACGTACCGGGATGACCAACTCTTTGAGGTCGATCGCATGATAACGCAGATCCACATCCAGTGACTCACTGTGCGCGAGCTGTAAGATACGTCCAATACCGATATGGCCTTCGCTCTCTTGCCTGCCATACTCTTTCAGGCGTCTGTCAAATGCAGCAGAGAGGTCACGTGCCACCCCACGGATGCTGAGACAGTCTCCACGATTGGCAGTCAGTTCGATCTCTATGAGGTCATCATTAAGGTACGGGTTCTCAGAAAGCGCGCTTCCAAGTGTCAATGTACCGATACTCTCATCAAGCTCCATGATGCCATCTTCAAGCTTGGGTTGACCGATCTCACCTGAAGAGCAGATCATCCCGTCACTCGCTACACCGCGCAGCTTGACCGGTTTGATCTTCAGACCACCTGGCATCACTGCACCTTCTATGGCTACAGCTACCATTAGTCCTGCACGGACATTGGCACCACCACAGACGATCTGTTTGACTTCAGAACCGACATCTACCTGACAGACGTTCAACTTATCAGCGTCAGGATGCTTCTCGCACTCCAGCACTTTTCCGACTACGATCTTCTCAGGTACTCTGAACTGCTCGACCCGGTCGACTTCCAGACCGATGGCATTAAATCGCTTTGCCAACTCATCTGTCGTTATCCCGCTCAGGTCTATCCACTCTTCTAACCAGCTTCTTGTGACGATCATCTAAACTGCTCCAATAATCTGATATCACCTTCAAACAGTGAACGAAGGTCGCCTATGTGGTGAATAAGCATAGCAAAACGCTCTACTCCCAGACCAAAGGCATAACCGCTGACATTCTCGTATCCTACCGCGTCAAAGACGTTCTCGTCTACGATTCCGCAGCCAAGTACTTCCAGCCATCCTGTCTTCGAACAGACACGACATCCCTCGCCTTCACAGAAGATACAGCTGATATCTACCTCAGCCGATGGCTCCGTAAACGGGAAGAAGCTTGGACGGAAACGCACTTCGACATCACCAAACATATATTTCAG